>NZ_JBHWJJ010000014.1:0-27479 GCF_042732005.1 Streptomyces sp. NPDC059851
GTACGAGGGCCCCGGTACGCGCTCGCGTACCGGGGCCCTCGTGCGTCCGGTGCCGGGCCGGCCGACTGGCGCGGCTGGCCCGGCTGCTACGGCCTGCGGGCGGAGGTGACGCGGTAGACGTCGTAGACGCCCTCGACGCCCCGTACGGCCTTCAGGACGTGGCCGAGGTGCTTCGGGTCGCCCATCTCGAAGGTGAACCGGGAGGTGGCCACCCGGTCGCGGGAGGTCTGGACCGCGGCCGAGAGGATGTTGACGTGCTGGTCCGACAGGACCCGGGTGACGTCCGAGAGGAGGCGGGAGCGGTCCAGTGCCTCGACCTGGATGGCGACCAGGAAGACCGACGACTGGGTGGGCGCCCACTCGACCTCTAGGATCCGCTCGGGCTGCTGGGAGAGGGAGTCCACGTTGACGCAGTCCGCACGGTGAACCGATACGCCACTGCCGCGGGTGACGAACCCGATGATCGGGTCGCCGGGCACCGGGGTGCAGCAGCGGGCCAGCTTGACCCAGACGTCGTCGACGCCCTTGACGACGACACCCGGGTCGGCGCTGCCGCGCCGCTTGGTGCGGGCGCGGGACGGCGGGACGCTCTCCTCGATGTCCTCGTTGGCGGCCTCCTCGCCGCCGAGGGCCTGGACCAGCTTCTGGACGACGCCCTGCGCGGCCACGTGGCCCTCGCCGATCGCCGCGTACAGCGAGGAGATGTCGGGGTAGCGCATCTCGTGGGCGAGGGTGACGAGGGAGTCGCCGGTGAGGATCCGCTGGATCGGCAGGTTCTGCTTGCGCATGGCCCGCGCGATGGCGTCCTTGCCGTGCTCGATGGCCTCGTCGCGGCGCTCCTTGGAGAACCAGGCGCGGATCTTGTTGCGGGCCCGCGGGGACTTGACGAAGCCGAGCCAGTCCCGGGAGGGGCCGGCGCCCTCGGCCTTGGAGGTGAAGACCTCGACGAGGTCGCCGTTGTCGAGGGTGGATTCGAGCGGGACGAGGCGGCCGTTGACGCGGGCGCCTATGGTGCGGTGGCCGACCTCGGTGTGGACCGCGTACGCGAAGTCCACCGGGGTGGCGCCGGCCGGCAGGGCGATGACGTCGCCCTTGGGGGTGAAGACGAACACCTCGTTGCGGGAGAGGTCGAAGCGCAGCGAGTCGAGGAACTCGCCGGGGTCCTCGGTCTCCTTCTGCCAGTCCAGGAGCTGGCGCAGCCAGGCCATGTCGTTGACGGTGTCCTGGCCGGCGCTGCCCTTGGCGGCCTGCGGCACGTCGGTGCGGATCTTGGAGGCACCGGCGACGGTCTGCTGCTTGTACTTCCAGTGCGCGGCGATGCCGTACTCGGCGCGACGGTGCATGTCGAAGGTGCGGATCTGCAGCTCGACCGGCTTGCCGTTGGGCCCGATGACCGTCGTGTGGAGCGACTGGTACATGTTGAACTTGGGCATCGCGATGTAGTCCTTGAACCGCCCCGGAACCGGGTTCCAGCGGGCGTGGACGGTGCCCAGTGCCGCGTAGCAGTCGCGGACCGTGTCGACGAGGACGCGGATGCCGACCAGGTCGTAGATCTCCGCGAAGTCGCGTCCCCGGACGATCATCTTCTGGTAGACGCTGTAGTAGTGCTTGGGCCGGCCGGTGACGGTGGCCTTGATGCGGGCGGCTCTGAGGTCGGTCTGCACCTCGTCGGTGACGATGGCGAGGTACTCGTCCCGCTTCGGCGCGCGCTCGGCGACCAGGCGGACGATCTCGTCGTACATCTTGGGGTAGAGGATCGCGAAGGAGAGGTCCTCCAGCTCCCACTTGATGGTGTTCATGCCCAGCCGGTGGGCCAGCGGGGCGTAGATCTCCAGGGTCTCGCGGGCCTTCTTCTCCTGCTTCTCCCGCTTGAGGTAGCGCATGGTGCGCATGTTGTGCAGGCGGTCCGCGAGCTTGATCACGAGGACGCGCGGGTCCTTGGCCATGG
Organism: Streptomyces sp. NPDC059851; assembly: GCF_042732005.1. Taxonomy (NCBI): domain Bacteria; kingdom Bacillati; phylum Actinomycetota; class Actinomycetes; order Kitasatosporales; family Streptomycetaceae; genus Streptomyces; species Streptomyces sp. NPDC059851. Next base: position 1,949 of record NZ_JBHWJJ010000014.1, read on the forward strand.
CGACGACCATCTTGCGGACGGTCTCGGCCTGGGCGGCCTCGCCGAACTTGACCCGGTCGAGCTTGGTGACGCCGTCCACGAGGAGGGCCACGGCGTCGCCGAAGTCGCGGCGCAGGTCCTCCAGCCCGTAGTCGGTGTCCTCGACGGTGTCGTGGAGCAGGCCGGCCATGAGGGTGGCCGGGTCCATGCCGAGTTCGGCGAGGATGGTGGTCACCGCGAGCGGGTGGGTGATGTACGGGTCGCCGCTCTTGCGCTTCTGGCCGCGGTGCCAGCGTTCGGCGACCTGGTAGGCCTGCTCGATCTGGCGGAGCGTGGCCGTCTCGATCTTCGGGTCGTTGCTGCGAACTATGCGCAGCAGGGGTTCCAGTACCGGGTTGTACGGGTTGGAACGCTGGACTCCGAGGCGGGCGAGCCGGGCGCGCACACGGTTGGAGGACCCCGCGGGCTTCGTCGGCGCGGGCCTCGCGGGCGCGGGCTTGGCGAGCGGGGCCGGTGGGGGCGCGGCGGGGGGCGCCGCGGCCTTGTCGGCCTGGGGGTCGGGCTGCGCGGCGGAGAGTGGCTGGACCTCGTCTGGCAAGAGCGCTCCTCAGGGGGTCCCCCCGGACGGAGTCCGGGGGAGGATCCGGAGCCCCGGTCAGGTCCGGATATCCCATGGTAGCGAGGGTTCCGCCTGCCTGTTCCCCCCGCCCGGGGCCGCCCGGCCGGGATGTGCCGGAGCGGCGGGTCCGGGGAGGATCCCCGGAGCCCGCCGCTCCTTCGCCGCGATGCGCCGTTCGGTCGTCAGACGATGATGAGGGCGTCCAGCGGTGCGCCCTCAAGGGCTTCGGCCAACCGCTCCCGTCCCGGCAGGAACGACAGCTCCATGAGGACCGCGACACCCGCGACCTCGGCGCCGGCCCGGCGGATCAGCGACAGCGAGGCGTGGGCGGTGCCGCCGGTGGCCAGGACGTCGTCGATGACCATGACCCGGTCGCCGGCCCGGAGGTCCTCGGCGTGGACCTCGATCTCGGCGGTGCCGTACTCCAGCTCGTACGCCTGGGCGAGGGTCGCCCCGGGCAGCTTGCCGGCCTTGCGCACCGGTACGAAGCCTATGCCCGCCTGGACGGCCACGGGGGCGGCGAGGATGAACCCGCGCGCCTCAAGGCCGACGATCTTCGTCGCCCCGTAGCTGGCGGCCAGCCCGGCAAGGGTGTCCGTCAGCGCGGCGAAGGCCGCCGGGTCCGCCAGCAGGGGGGTGATGTCCTTGAACATCACGCCCGGCTTCGGGTAGTCCGGCACGTCCTTGATGCGGCTGAGGAGCAGCTCGCGGACCTCGGGGGGCAGCGCGGTCATCGCCGGCGCCCCGCAGCCCGGCCCTGCGCCACGATCTGCGGCGCGTCCTCGGCGCCGTACGCCTCGTCGTCCGGCGACTCGCCCTTGGCGGCCGCCGCGGCCCGCTTGGCGAGGACCCGCTTGCGCAGGGCCTTCATCGCCGGCTCGCGCTCCTTGAGGTCCACGACCAGCGGGGTCGCGATGAAGATCGAGGAGTACGCACCGGCCGCGAGGCCTACGAACAGCGACAGCGAGATGTCGTTCAGCATGCCGGCGCCCAGGAAGCCGCCGCCGATGAACAGCAGGCCGGCCACCGGGAGGAGCGCCACGACCGTGGTGTTGATCGAGCGGACCAGGGTGCCGTTGATGCTGCGGTTGGCGATCTCGCCGAAGGTGTAGCGGGTCTGCTTCGTGATGTCCTTCGAGCCCTCCTTCAGGCCGTCGAAGACGACGACGGTGTCGTAGAGGGAGTAGCCGAGGATCGTCAGCAGACCGATCACGGTGCCCGGGGTGACCTCGAAGCCGACGAGCGCGTACACGCCGACGGTGATGGTGAGGTCGTGGATCAGGGCGATCAGCGCGGCGACGGCCATGCGCCATTCGAAGGCGATGGCGAGGTAGATGACCACGAGGACCATGAAGACGCCGAGGCCGGTCCAGGCCTTGTTCGCGATCTGCTCGCCCCAGCTGGGACCGACCAGGTCGGCGTTGATCTCCTCCGCCGGCATCTTCAGACCGGTCGCCAGCTCCTTCTTGACGTCGTTGGCGGAGTCGGTGTCCAGGCTGGCGATCTGGATGCGCAGGGTGCCGTTGCCGAGCTTCTGGACGATCGCCGCGTGGCCGGAGGCCTCCTTGGCGATCTCCCGCGCCTTGACGTCCGAGACGGTCGTCTTGCCGGTGGTGAAGACGGCACCGCCCTTGAACTCGATGCCCATGTTGAGGCCCTGGACGGCCAGGCCGACGATCGCCGTGATGGTGATCAGGATCGAGACGCCGTACCAGATGAAGCGCTTGCCGACGAAGTCGTAGCCGACCTCGCCGCGGTACAGCTTGGCGCCGAGATCTCCGAGCTTCGACATCTCACGCCTCCTTTGCTTCGACGGGGGCGGGGGTGCGGCGGGAGCTCCGCAGCGGCGGGCGGGCGCCCAGGCGCTTCGGGTCGAGGCCGGACCACGGGTGACCGCTGGAGAAGAACTTCGTACGGGCCATCAGCGTCATGAGCGGCTTGGTGAAGAGGAACACCACGACCACGTCGAGCAGGGTGGTCAGGCCGAGGGTGAAGGCGAAGCCCTGCACCTTGCCGACCGTGACGACGAACAGCACCGCGGCGGCCAGGAACGACACGAAGTCGGAGACCAGGATGGTGCGCCGGGCGCGCGGCCAGGCCCGCTCGACGGCGGGGCGCAGGGTGCGGCCCTCGCGGATCTCGTCCCGGATGCGCTCGAAGTACACGATGAACGAGTCCGCGGTGATGCCGATCGCGACGATGGCACCGCACACGGCGGGCAGGTTCAGGGCGAAGCCGATGCCCTTGCCGAGCAGCGACATGAGCGTGTAGGTGAGGATCGCCGAGACCAGGAGGCTGAGGATCGCGATGAACGACAGGCCCCGGTAGTACACGAGCAGGTAGATCACGACGAGCGCGAGGCCGATGGCGCCCGCGATCAGGCCGGCCTTGAGCTGCTCCCCGCCGAGCGCGGCGGTGACGGTGGTGACGCTGTCCTCGCTGAAGGAGAGCGGCAGGGCGCCGTACGAGAGCATGTTGCCCAGGTCCTGGGCGGACTGCTGGGTGAAGCCGCCGGAGATCTCGGCGTTGCCGCCGGTCAGCGCCTGGCTGACGGAGGGGTCGGAGATGACCTTGCCGTCGAGGACGATCGCGAACTGGTTCTGCGGGGCCTGCTTGGTGGCCAGCTCACCGGTGATCTTGGCGAACTTGTCGGCGCCCTTGTCGGTGAACTGCATCGTGACGATCCACTGACCGCGCTGCGGGTCGATGACGCCCTTGGCTTCCTTCACGTCCGTACCGGCGACACCGGCCGGACCGAGGATCCACTTGCCCATGGCGGTGCCGCGCTGGCCGCAGGCGAGCGTCGGCTCCTCGGGCTTGACACCCTTGCCGGCGGCGGCGCGCTGCTGCTCGTCGGTGCAGTCCAGGGCGGCGAACCTGGCCTGGAGGTCGGCTGCGGCCGCGTCCACGCCCGACGGGGTCGGGACGGGGGACGGGGCGGCCTTGTTGTCGTCTGCCTTCTTCGACTCGCTCGCCGAGGGCGAGGGAGAGGCCGTGGCGGCGGGGGCCTTGAGGGCCTCACTGACCGCGCGGCCCTGGGAAGTGGCGCTGGACGACGGGGTGGCCGACGCGCCGGGCTTGGCGCTGCCCTCTGCCTTGGGGGTACCGGAGGTGCTCGCGGACGGGCTCGCGGACGGGCTCGGCGTGGCCGCGGGGGCGGCCGGGGCACCGTCGGCGAACGCCAGGACCGGGCGGAAGTAGAGCTGGGCGGTGGTGCCGACCTGCTCGCGGGCCTGCTGCTCGTTCACCCCCTTGGGGATGTTCACGATGATGTGGTCGCGGCCCTGGGTCTGGACCTCGGCCTCCGAGACGCCGAGACCGTTGACGCGGCGGTCGATGATGCCGACCGCCGTGTTCATGTTGGTCTCGTTGACCGCGTCCGGCTTGCCCGGCTCGCTCTTCGCCTTGAGGGTGATGGTCGTGCCGCCCGCGAGGTCGATGCCCAGGCGGGGGGTCGTCTGCTTCGAGAGGAACATCCCCGCGGTGAGCGCCACCATCGCGATCAGGATGATGGCCAGGGCGCGGCCCGGCCTCCCCTGAGCCCCCGTGGGCCGTCGGCCCTTCTTCGGTGCTGCCACCTTGTCGTATCTCCCTGTCCAACCGTCCGGGCGGCGCTTCGGTCAGCGCGCGGACGGCCACGAAATGTGTGGTGGGGACCCCTGCCCCCCGCAGAAGTATCACTGGCGGGGACCGCGAGGCCGCCGGTCGGGCGCCGTCGCGGTCCCCGGGCGGGGCGCGTGTTACTTCGCGCCGGCCTCGCCGTCGGACTTGCCGTCCTTCGGCTGTTCGCCCTCGGGGGCGTCCTTCTTGCCCAGGTCGAGCTTCGGCTCGGTCTCGTCCTTGGTCAGGGAGGAGATGTCGTCGGGGACGACGGGCGTGTCGTGGTCGGCCGGGTTCTCGGCGCCGTGCACGATGCGGTTGTACTCCGCGTCCTCCAGCACGGCGGCGACCGCCATCTTCGCGTAGATCGCGTGGACGCCGGGTGCCACCTCCAGGGTGACGGTGTCCTCACCGATCTCCTTGACCGTGGCGTACATGCCGCCGATGGTGCGGATACCGGTGCCGGGCGTCATCTGGTCGCGCATCTGCGCGGCCTGCTGCTGCTTCTTCTTCGCGGAGCGGGTCATCAGGAACATCGCCCCGATGAGCACGATGAACGGGAGGAGTGTCACGAGATTCACGGGACGGAGATCCTTCGCACGACCGCCGGGGAAGACGGCCTTTGTTCTACGGGGGTGGGCACGCCGACCCGAAGGGTCGGCATCGGCGGAGTCTAGGCGAGTCCGCACCGATGGAACAACGCCCAGCATGGCACCGTAGTTCCCGGCCGGGCGAACCTCCGCGCCGTCACACCCCGAACAGGCCCTGCTGGCCGCCCGATCCCGCGCCGCCCTGCTGCGGCGGGACAAGCCCCAGGTGAGCCCATGCTGCGGGGGTGGCGACCCGCCCCCGGGGGGTGCGGGCGAGCAGTCCTCCGCGGACGAGGAACGGCTCGGCGACCTCCTCCACGGTCTCGCGCTCCTCGCCGACGGCGACGGCGAGGGTGGAGAGCCCGACGGGGCCGCCGCCGAACAGCTTGAGCAGGGCTTCCAGCACGGCCCGGTCGAGGCGGTCGAGGCCCCGCGCGTCCACCTCGTAGACCTGGAGGGCGGTGGCGGCCACCTCGCGGGTGATCACCCCGTCGGCGCGGACCTGGGCGTAGTCGCGTACGCGGCGCAGCAGGCGGTTGGCGATGCGGGGGGTGCCGCGGGAGCGACCGGCGATCTCGGCGGCGCCGCCGGTGTCGATCTCGACGTCGAGGAGGCGGGCGGAGCGCTGGATGACGCGTTCCAGTTCCTCGGGGGCGTAGAACTCCATGTGGCCGGTGAAGCCGAAGCGGTCGCGCAGCGGGGGCGGCAGCAGACCGGCCCGGGTGGTCGCGCCGACGAGGGTGAACGGAGGGAGCTCCAGCGGGATCGCGGTGGCGCCGGGGCCCTTGCCGACGATCACGTCGACGCGGAAGTCCTCCATGGCCATGTACAGCATCTCCTCGGCGGGCCGGGACATGCGGTGGATCTCGTCGAGGAAGAGGACCTCGCCCTCCTGGAGGGAGGAGAGGATCGCGGCGAGGTCGCCGGCGTGCTGGATGGCGGGGCCGGAGGTGATCCGGATGGGCGCCCCCATCTCCGCGGCGATGATCATCGAAAGGGTGGTCTTGCCGAGGCCGGGGGCGCCGGAGAGCAGGACGTGGTCGGCGGTGGCGCCGCGCTGTTTGGCGGCCTTGAGGACCAGGTCCAGCTGCTGGCGGACCTTCTCCTGGCCGACGAACTCGTCGAGGTCCTTGGGGCGCAGGGCCGCCTCGACGGCGGTGTCCTCGCCGTCCGCGGCCGGCGCGACAATGCGCTCGCTCTCGTCGTCCCAGTTCACGGTGTCAGTCTGCCTTCTCGGTTCGTACGGTCATCGGCTGCCGGGCGGCGGGGCGCCGGTGGCAGCGGCTGCGGTGGGCGCGGGCCGGTCAGCGGGCGCGGTTGAGGGTCTGGAGGGCGGCGCGCAGCAGCTGCGGCACCGGAGCCGAGCCTCCCTCGGCGAGGGCGGCCTCGGCCTGCGGGGTGACGGCCGCGACGGCCTCCTCCGCCTCGCGGGAGGCGTAGCCCAGCCCGATGAGGGCGGCGGAGAGCTGCTCGGTCCAGGGGGCGGGGCCGGAGGCGGCCGCGCGCTGGGCCCCGACCAGGGCTCCGGTGCCGTGGGGGGCGCCCAGCTTGCCCTTGAGCTCCAGCAGGAGCTTCTGGGCGCCCTTCTTGCCGATGCCGGGCACCGCGGTGAGGGCCTTCTCGTCGCCGGATTCCACGGCCCGGCGGAGCGCGTCCGGGCTGTGCACGCCGAGCATGGCCTGGGCGAGGCGCGGCCCGACGCCGCTGGCGGTCTGGAGCAGTTCGAAGACCTGCCGCTCGTCGTCGTCGGCGAACCCGTACAGGGTGAGCGAGTCCTCGCGGACGACCAGGGAGGTGGCGAGCCGGGCGGTCTCCCCCACGCGCAGGCCCGCGATGGTGGTCGGGGTGCACTGCACGGCCATGCCCACTCCCCCGACCTCGACGACGGCCAGGGTGGGGCTGAGCGCGGCGACCGGGCCGCTGACGAAGGCGATCATCGGGTACGGCCTTTCGGGGTGTGCAGGGCGACCGCCTGCTGAAGGCGGTTCTGGGCGGGGGCGCGCCAGATGTGGCAGATGGCGAGGGCGAGGGCGTCCGCGGCGTCGGCGGGCCTGGGCGGGGCGGAGAGCCGCAGCAGCCGGGTGACCATCGCACCGACCTGGGCCTTTTCGGCCCGGCCGGAGCCGGTGACGGCCGCCTTGACCTCGCTGGGGGTGTGCAGGGCGACGGGTATGCCGCGGCGGGCGGCGCACAGCATGGCGACAGCGCTGGCCTGGGCGGTGCCCATGACCGTGCTGACGTTGTGCTGGCTGAAGACGCGCTCGACGGCGACGACTTCCGGGCGGTGCTCGTCCAGCCACTGCTCGATGCCCCGCTCGACGGCGACGAGCCGGTCGCCGAGCTCCGCCTCGACCGGGGTACGGACGACACCGACGCCGAGCATGGTCAGGGCGCGCCCGGCGACGCCCTCCACCACTCCGACTCCGCAGCGTGTCAGCCCCGGGTCCACGCCGAGTACGCGCACTGCACCCGCCCCTCCTTGGATCGCCTGTCCGTGCAGGCTATCGGGTGGCACCGACAACGCAGCGGGCCGACGGGGTGTGTTCCCCGTCGGCCCGTCTTGACCTGCTGTGGGCGGTGGACGCCGGTCAGGCGTCGACCTTCTCCATGACCTCGTCCGAGACGTCGAAGTTGGCGAAGACGTTCTGGACGTCGTCGCTGTCCTCCAGCGCGTCGATCAGCTTGAAGATCTTGCGCGCGCCCTCCTCGTCCAGTTCGACCTGCATGGTCGGGACGAAGCTGGAGTCGGCCGAGTCGTAGTCGATGCCGGCTTCCTGGAGCGCGGTACGAACCGCCACCAGGTCGGTGGCCTCACTGATGACCTCGAACGTGTCGCCGTTGTCGTTGACCTCTTCGGCCCCCGCCTCCAGCACGGCGCCGAGGACGTCGTCCTCGGACAGCTCGCCCTTGGGCAGGATGATGACGCCCTTGCGGTTGAACAGGTACGAGACCGAGCCCGGGTCGGCCATGGAGCCGCCGTTGCGGGTCATGGCGACGCGCACGTCGGACGCGGCACGGTTGCGGTTGTCGGTGAGGCACTCGATGAGCACGGCGACGCCGTTGGGACCGTAACCCTCGTACATGATCGTCTCGTAGTCGGCGCCGCCGGCCTCCAGGCCGCCGCCGCGCTTGACCGCGGAGTCGATGTTCTTGTTCGGGACCGACTGCTTCTTCGCCTTCTGCACGGCGTCGAAGAGCGTCGGGTTGCCGTCGATGTCGGGACCGCCCATGCGGGCCGCGACCTCGATGTTCTTGATCAGCTTCGCGAAGAGCTTGCCGCGCTTGGCATCGATCACGGCCTTCTTGTGCTTCGTCGTAGCCCATTTAGAGTGGCCGGACATCCGCCTGTCTCCTTCGCGTAACCAACATGGTGTTCGCCTCTGATCCTACCGGGACCCGATTACGACCCCGTGCGCACCATGTCGACGAAGTAGGCGTGGACCCGGTCGTCGCCGGTCAGCTCCGGGTGGAAGGACGTCGCCAGGACGTTGCCCTGCCGGACGGCGACCGTGTGTCCGTCGTACGTGGCGAGGACCTCGGCCTGCGCGCCGACCGACTCCACCCACGGGGCGCGGATGAAGACGCCCTCGACCGGGCCGCCCTCGATGCCGGTGAAGTCGATCGCCGCCTCGAAGGATTCGTTCTGGCGGCCGAACGCGTTGCGGCGGACGATCATGTCGATGCCGCCGAGCGTCTCCTGGTCCTCGCGGCCGTCGAGCAGCTTGTCGGCGAGCATGATCATGCCGGCGCAGGTGCCGTACACGGGCATGCCGGCCCGCACGCGCTCGCGCAGCGGCTCCAGCATGCCGAACAGGACGGCGAGCTTCGACATGGTCGTGGACTCGCCGCCGGGGATCACCAGGGCGTCGACCTCGGCGAGCTCTTCGGGGCGCCGGACCGGCCTGGCCACGGCGTCCGCCGCGGCCAGGGCGATCAGGTGCTCCCGGACGTCGCCCTGGAGGGCCAGGACGCCGATGACGGGGGGGTTGTTCATCTTCGGGGGTGCCTTACCAGCCGCGGTTGGCGTAGCGCTCGGCCTCGGGCAGGGTGTCGCAGTTGATGCCGACCATGGCCTCGCCCAGGTTGCGGGACGCGTCCGCGATGATCTTCGGGTCGTCGTAGAAGGTGGTGGCCTTCACGATGGCGGCGGCGCGCTTGGCCGGGTCGCCCGACTTGAAGATGCCGGAGCCGACGAAGACGCCCTCGGCGCCGAGCTGGCGCATCAGCGCGGCGTCGGCCGGGGTGGCGACACCACCGGCGGAGAACAGCACGACCGGGAGCTTGCCGAGCTCGGCGACCTCCTTGACGAGCTCGTACGGGGCGCGCAGCTCCTTGGCGGCGGCGTACAGCTCGTTGTTGTCGAAGCCGCGCAGCTTGGCGATCTCGTTCTTGATCTGGCGCAGGTGGCGGACGGCCTCGACGACGTTGCCGGTGCCGGCCTCGCCCTTCGAGCGGATCATGGCCGCGCCCTCGGCGATGCGGCGCAGGGCCTCGCCCAGGTTGGTGGCGCCGCAGACGAAGGGGGTCGTGAACGCCCACTTGTCGGAGTGGTTGACCTCGTCGGCCGGGGTCAGGACCTCGGACTCGTCGATGTAGTCGACGCCGAGGGACTGCAGCACCTGGGCCTCGACGAAGTGGCCGATGCGGGACTTGGCCATGACCGGGATGGAGACCGCGTCGATGATCTCCTCGATCATGTTCGGGTCCGACATGCGGGCCACGCCGCCGTCCTTGCGGATGTCCGCGGGGACCCGCTCCAGGGCCATGACGGCAACGGCGCCGGCGTCCTCGGCGATCTTCGCCTGCTCGGCGTTGACGACGTCCATGATCACGCCGCCCTTGAGCTGCTCGGCCATGCCGCGCTTGACGCGCGCGGTGCCGGTCTCGGGGGCCTGCGGGGTGGAGGAAAGCGTGCTCACGGGTGAACCTCACTCGAAAGGAAGACGGTGCTGCGGTGGTGCTCCGCCGAGGAAACCGTCCCCGACCAGTCCACCGCAAGGGCCAATGAGGAGCCGGTGGCCCCTTTCGACTTGGCCAATGGGTACAACTACGGCCGGTCCGCCAGGTCGGCCGGGGGCTCGTCGTCCATTTCGAAGGCGAGGGGGAACGGGGCGTGCCCGGCCAGCCGGAACCAGCGGACCTTGCGGTGCCTGCGCAGCGCCCGGGCCGCCCGTACGGCGTCGTTGTGGAAGCGGCGGGCCATCGGCACCCGGCGCACGGCCGCGGCGAGCTCCTCGGCGGCGGCCTCGCCGCCCGGGGCGGCCTTGAGCTCCTCCACCTGGTCGGCGTCGGCGAACACCGCGCGCAGCGCCTGGCTGAGCTCGCTCTCGGCGACCTCGCGGTGCTCCTCGTCGGCCTGGCGGGCGGCGTGCGCGGCCTCGTACAGCACGATCGAGGAGGCCGGGTCGAGTGCACCGGAGGTGGCCACCTCCAGCACCACCGAGGCGCGGCGGACGAGTTGCGCGTCCAGGGCGGCGCGGGCGGCGTCCATCCGCGTGTGGAGCCGGTCCAGCCGTCCGGCGGTCCAGCTGAGGTAGACCCCGATGACGGCGAGGACCAGGGCGGTCCAGACAAGGGTTTCGATCACGGCCCGCGACTCTACCGCCCGCCCGGGCCGGTGCCCGGCCCCGGCCCCGGGCTCCAGGGCCGGAACGGGCCCGGCCGCAGGAACGGCGGCGGGAAGGCCGGCAGGCCGGGGTGGGGATCAGACCGACGGGTCGCGGGTGAGACCCAGGCGGGTCCGCAGGGGGACGCGCTCGTCGGCGCCCACGGCCGAAGCGCCGTCGGTCACGGTCTCGTAGACGGCCAGGATGTCGGCCCCGACGGTCGACCAGTCGAAGCGGCGCACGTGGGCGGAGCCGCGCGCGCTGAGCCCCGCCCGCCGCCCGGGGTCCCGCAGCAGCTTGACCGCGGCCGCGGCGAGGGCGTCGGCGTCCTCGTTCGCGAACAGCTCCCCCGCCGCGCCCTGGTCCAGGACCTGGGCGAACGCGTCCAGGTCGGAGGCGAGTACGGCGGCCCCGGCCGACAGGGCCTCGACGAGGATGATGCCGAAGCTCTCGCCGCCGGTGTTGGGCGCGACGTACACGTCCACGCTGCGCAGCAGCCTCGCCTTGTCCTCGTCCGAGACCATGCCGAGGAACTCCACGCGCGGGCGGAGCTCCGCGGGCAGGGAGGCCACGGCCTCCTCCTCGTCCCCGCGGCCCGCGACCAGCAGCCGTACGTCGGGGCACTCCTCGACGATCCGCGGGAACGCCTCCATCAGCACCGGCAGGCCCTTGCGCGGCTCGTCGATGCGGCCGATGAACCCCAGGGTCCGCCCGGCCCATTCGGCCTTCGGCTCGGCGGAGGCGAAGAAGTCCACGTCGACCCCGTTCGGGATCACCACGGCGTCCCCGCCCAGGTGCTCGACGAGGGTGCGCCGGGCGTACTCGCTCACCGCGATCCGCGCGCTGATCTTCTCCAGCGCCGGCTGGAGGATCGGGTACGCCGCGATCATGGCCCGCGACCGCGGGTTGGAGGTGTGGAAGGTGGCCACGATGGGCCCCTGCGCGGCCCAGCAGGCGAGCAGCCCCAGCGAGGGCGAGGCCGGCTCGTGGATGTGGATCACGTCGAAGACGCCCTCGTGCAGCCACCGCCGCACCCGTGCCGCCGACAGGAACCCGAAGTTCAGCCGGGCCACCGACCCGTTGTAGGGGACGGGCACGGCCCGCCCGGCCCCGACGACGTACGACGGGAGCGGGGTCTCGTCGTCCGCCGGGGCCAGGACCGACACCTCGTGGCCGAGGCGGATCAGGTGCTCGGCGAGGTCGCGGATGTGGAACTGGACGCCGCCAGGCACGTCCCACGAGTACGGGCAGACGATGCCGATCTTCACGCGGAGCGCTCCTCCAGGTCGTCCAGCCAAAGCCGCTGGAGCATGTGCCAGTCCTCCGGGTGGTCGGCGATGCCCTGCGCGAAGGCGTCGGCCACGGCCTGGGTCATGGCGGCGGTCTTCTCGGTCCGGGTCCCGGTGGCGGGGACCTCCACCTCGGGGTGGATCCGGCCGTGCAGCTTGGGCGTGTCCCCGTAGTACAGGGTGACGGGCAGCAGGGCGGCGCCGGTCTGCTGCGCCAGCAGGGCCGGGCCGGCCGGCATCCGGGCGGTCGCCCCGAAGAACTCCACCTCTACCCCGGACGCGGACAGGTCCCGGTCGGCGACGAGGCAGATCAGGCCGCCGGCGCGGAGCCGGCGGGCCAGGGTGCCGAAGGCGGCGCCGCCGCTGTGCGGGAGGACCTCCATGCCGAGGCCCTCGCGGTAGGCGACGAAGCGGTCGTAGAGCGACTCGGGCTTCAGGCGTTCGGCGACGGTGGTGAACGGGATGCCCAGGTGCCCGGTGACCCAGGCGCCGGCAAGGTCCCAGTTGGCCAGGTGGGGCAGGGCGGCGATGACCCCGCGGCCGGAGGCGACGGCCTCCTTGAGGAGGTGGTCGTCCTGGATGGACACGTCGGTGCCGAACCGGGCCGGGTCCATCGCCGGCAGCCGGAAGGACTCCATCCAGTACCGCATGTACGAGCGCATGCCCGCCTGCGACAGCTCCCGGAGCCGCTCGGGCCCGGCGTCCGGCACGACCCGGGCGAGGTTCGATTCCAGCCGCAGCACGCCCTTGCCGCGGCGCCGCCAGGCGATGTCGGCGATCCGGCGGCCCAGGGCCACCGCCGCCGGCTCGGGCAGCTTCTTCACGCCGGCCCAGCCGAGCCCGTAGAGCCCGTCGACCAGGCGGTCCTGTGCGGCGCCCATCAGGCGGCACCCGGCCCGGGAGCGGCGGCCGACGCGTCGGCCTCGGCCGCCTCCCGGCGTACGGTGACCACGCGCTGGATCAGGGTGACGAGCGAGCCGACCGCCACCACCCACAGCGCGACCGGCAGCAGCACGCCGAGCCACGGGGGGGCGCCGAAGGTCTGGAGCCCCGACAGCCCGGCCGCGACCAGTGAGATCACCAGCCGCTCGGCGCGCTCGACGAGCCCGTTCACGGCCACGGGCAGGCCGATGGATTCGCCGCGGGCCTTGGTGTACGAGACGACCTGGCCGCTGGCCAGGCAGAAGATCGACACGGCGCACAGCACGTTGTCGTCGCCGAAGCCCGCGTACCAGAGCGCGAGGCCGCCGAAGATCGCCGCGTCGGCCACCCGGTCGAGCGTGGAATCGAGGAAGGCGCCCCAGCGGCTGGAGGTCCCGGCCTGGCGGGCCATGTTCCCGTCCACCAGGTCGGAGAACACGAAGAGCGTGATGGTGATCGTGCCCCAGAAGAACTCGCCCCGGGGGAAGAAGACCAGCGCTCCGGCCACCACACCGGCCGTGCCGACGAGCGTGACGGCGTCCGGGCTCACCCCCCGCCGGAGGAGGAACGCGGCGAATGGCGTGAGAACACGCGTGAAGAACGCACGCGCGTACTTGTTCAGCATGGCCTTCCCGGAGGGTCGCTGGGCCGTACGGCCCCATCGGCCACCGGCTGGCCCATCGTAGCCAGCGGCCCGGGGCGGCATACCCGCGCACCCACCGGTTCATGCCGGGCAATCGGGCGGCCGCCGCCGGAGCCCCCCGGGCCCGCCCGGCCACCGCCGGAACCCGCCGGGCCCGCCCGGCCACCGCCGGAACCCGCCGGGCCCGCCCGGCCACCGCCGGAACCCGCCGGGAACCGGACCGGCCGCGCCCCGTCATGCGCCGGACGGCGGCGCGTATTACATATGGACGCAGAGTGACGCCGGTGCAAAGCTCGGAGGACGCCGATCACCTCCTCACCGTCACCCCGGGAGGCACGAGCATCATGGGAGCCACATCACACCAAGCCGGAGCCGCCGGCAGGGCACCGACGGCCGACCGGCCCTCGTCCGTACGGAACGTCGTGCTGGTCGGCCACAGCGGGGCCGGCAAGACCACGCTCGTCGAGGCCCTCGCCCTCACCGCCGGAGCCGTGACCAGGGCGGGCCGGGTCGAGGACGGCGCCACCGTCTCCGACCACGACGAGATCGAGCACCGCCAGCAGCGTTCCGTACAGCTCTCCCTCGTCCCCGTCGAATGGGGCGGAATCAAGGTCAACATCCTGGACACCCCCGGATACGCCGACTTCGTCGGCGAGCTCAGGGCCGGTCTGCGCGCCGCGGACGCGGCCCTCTTCGTCGTCTCCTCCTCGGACGGCATCGACGGCGCCACCCGCATGCTCTGGGAGGAGTGCCAGGCCGTCGGCATGCCCCGCGCCATCGTGGTCACCCATCTGGAGGCGGCCCGCGCCGACTACGCCCAGATGGCCGCGGTCTGCGGAGAGGCCTTCGGCGCCGACGACCCGGACGCCGTCATTCCCCTCTACCTGCCCCTCTACGGCCCCGCCGGACCCGACGGGCACGCGCCCGTCACCGGCCTCCTCGGCCTGCTGTCCCAGCGCGTGTACGAGTACGGCAGCGGCGCCCGCGTCGAACGCGACCCCACGCCCGAGGAGCTCGACCAGATCACGGGAGCCCGCTCCCGCCTCATCGAGGGCATCATCGCCGAGAGCGAGGACGAGACCCTCATGGACCGCTACCTCGGCGGCGAGGACATCGACCTCAAGACCCTCGTCGACGACCTGGAGCGCGCCGTCGCCCGCGGGACCTTCCACCCGGTCCTCATGGCCGCGCCCGCAGCGGACGGCGCCCGCCAGGGCCTCGGCACCGTCGAACTCCTGGAACTGATCACCGGCGGCTTCCCCACCCCCCTCGAAACCGCCCCCGTCCCCGTCACCACCCCCGACGGCGCCGAACGCCCGGCCGCCACCTGCGACCCCGACGGCCCCCTCGTCGCCGAGGTCGTCAAAACCTCATCCGACCCGTACGTGGGCCGCATCTCCCTCGTACGGGTCTTCTCCGGCACCCTCCGCCCCGAGCAGACCGTCCACGTCAGCGGGCACGGCCTCACCGACCGCGGCCACGAGGACCACGACGTCGACGAACGCATCGGCAGCCTCACCTCCCCCTTCGGAAAACAGCAGCGCCCCCTCACCCAGGTCATCGCCGGCGACCTGGCCTGCGTGGCCAAGCTGGGCCGCGCCGAAACCGGCGACACCCTCTCCGCCAAGGACCGGCCCCTGCTCATGGAGCCGTGGCAGATGCCCGACCCGCTGCTCCCCGTCGCCATCCGGGCCCACAGCAAGGCCGACGAGGACAAGCTCTCCCAGGGCCTCGCCCGCCTCGTCGCCGAGGACCCGACCATGCGGCTGGAGCAGAACCCGGACACCCACCAGCTCGTCCTGTGGTGCCTGGGCGAGGCCCACCAGGACGTCGCCCTCGAACGCCTGCGCACCCGCTACGGCGTCCAGGTCGACCCGGTCCCCCACAAGGTCAGCCTGCGCGAGACCTTCGGCGCGAAGGCCGCGGGCCGGGGCCGGCACGTCAAGCAGTCCGGCGGCCACGGCCAGTTCGCCATCTGCGAGATCGAGGTCGAGCCGCTCCCGCCGGGCAGCGGCATCGAGTTCGTCGACAAGGTCGTCGGCGGCGCCGTCCCCCGGCAGTTCATCCCCTCCGTCGAAAAGGGCGTCCGCAGTCAGGCCGCCCGCGGCGTGGCCGCCGGCTATCCCCTCGTCGACATCCGGGTGACCCTCCTCGACGGCAAGGCCCACTCGGTGGACTCCTCCGACGCCGCGTTCCAGACCGCCGGCGCACTCGCCCTGCGCGAGGCCGCCGCCGACGCCCCCATCCACCTCCTCGAACCGGTCGCCGAGCTCACCGTCCTCGTGCCCGACGACTACGTGGGCCCCGTCATGAGCGACCTCGCCGGCCGGCGCGGCCGCGTCGTCGGCACCGAGCAGGCCGCGCAGGGGCGCACCCTGGTCCGGGTGGACATCCCCGAGGTCGAGATCAGCCGCTACGCGATCGACCTGCGCTCCGTATCGCACGGCACCGGCAGCTTCACCCGCGCCTACGCCCGCCACGAACCGATGCCCCCACATGTCGCCGACAAGGTGCGCGAACAGCTGGAGAAGGGAAGCACTCTGACGTAGTGCCAGGGAGCCGCCCGTCCAACCCGCTTGCTTCGGGCGGCATTTCCTTGTCCCATGACCGTGGGGGCAGATACGCCGATAGGCTCATCCGCGCGGCACGACAGCACGACGCACAGCGATGGGGGCAGCGGTGGCGGACGACGGATTCGACTTCAGGCCCGGGGCGCAGGTCCCACTCCAGGGCGGCGGCGGCCAGACCGCCGCGACCAACGCCCTCGCCTCGGCGGCCTACCGCGACGGGGGGAAGGACACCAAGCTGACCGCCCTCCTCGACGCCAACAACGAGTACCACTCCTCCACCGTCAAACCCCCGAGAATCTCCCTCTTCGAGCCGAACCTCGGCGAGGCCTTCTGCCGCGCCGTGGAGGCCCGTACCCTCCCGGCCGGCCGCAAGCCGATCATCCAGTCCTTCGGTGCCGACCCGCAGACCGTCGTGGAGCACTGCCTGGCCGCCTCCCACATCCGCAAGGAACGCGACCGCAAGCTGCGCCTGATCATGCTGGTCGCCGGGGTGCTGTTCCTGCCGGGTCTGCTGCTGTGGCTGGGCCTGTTCCAGCTCCGCAAGAGCCTGCTGGGCAGCGAGAAGTACGCCTCCTGGCTGAGCACCCTCGTCCTGGTCGGCGTCGGCGTCGTCGCGGCCGTGCTGATGTTCCGGCTGCCGTTCGACGGCTTCCTCGGCCTCTACCTGCGCGGCATGATCATCATGCCGGCGCTCGGCTGGTTCCTCGCCCGCCGGATCTGCGAGTCCACCGCCGCCGACCTGCGTTCCCGCTGGGACGGCCTGCTCTCGGGCGGCGGCGTCGGCGCCAAGATCCCCGAGGCGGTGCCCGGCAACCCCGACGAGAAGGCCCGCGAGGACCTGCGCCACGCCCTGGCCAAGCTCACCGCCGAGAACCGCAGCAACGCGGTCTTCTACGCCGGCCCCAAGGGCATCCTCGGCATGGGCACCCGCTGGGGCAGCTGGCAGCTGGCCGAGGAGCTGGTCCCCAAGACCGAGGGCACGGAGATCCACCCGTTCCGCAGCTGGGACGTCATACGGGCCGTGGACACCGAGCTGCGCAAGCTGGAGCGCGGCCCCCTGCACACCGGCGGGCTCCCGCCCGCGTCCGTCCAACACTGGATCGTCGCCCCGGTCGGCGAGGGCGCCGCCGAGGTGACCCGCCCGTCCGGCGCGGACGTGGACACCTTCCTCGTCAAGCCGCACGAGATCACCCGCATCTGCAACGAGCAGCAGTTCAGCGGCGGCAACCGGCACTACCTGGGCATCCAGTACCCGCTGTGGGACGGCCAGCTCGTGATCACCATGCTGGTCACGGTCACGGTGCTGTACAAGACGCTGCGGGTGGAGGTCACCGGCCACGCCCTCGGCCCTGTCCACGGCCTGTTCGGCACGAAGTCCAAGCCGCCGACCGTGGAGGTCCCCAAGTCGATCAAGTTCTGGGAGACCGTGGAGCGCCCGCTGCCCCTGGTCGACGCCCAGGAGGTGGTCCGGCTCGCCGTCCGGGCCCCGCTGACCTGGTACCCGCCGCTCCTGGAGTACTTCGGCGGCAAGCTGGTGCTGCCCGAGCCCTTCGGCGCCCGCCACGTGTGGGCGGGCCAGCCCTGGCGCCACCGGTTCATGGCCGACGACGCCCTGCGCGCCGCGACCCCGGTCCTGCGCGCCGTGCACACCGCCGCGATGCGGGTCCTGGACGAGAACGGCGTCGACACCGAGCGCTTCGGCAACCGGTCGATGGTGGTCAGCGGCCTGGTCCAGGACGCGTCCCCCCGCAAGGCGGACGTCTACGACGCCTAGCGGCGGGGCAGGGGATCCGGGAGGCGGCGAGCAGCCGGCTCCCGGACCGCCGGGAAGCTCTGCGGCTCAGTCGTTCGGCCAGGCGTCGGCGAGCATCTGCCGGGTGTCGGCGAGGAGCTGCGGCAGCACCTTCGTGTGCCCGACGACGGGCATGAAGTTCGTGTCCCCGCCCCAGCGGGGCACGATGTGCTGGTGCAGGTGCGCGGCGATGCCCGCGCCCGCCGCCGAGCCCTGGTTCATGCCGATGTTGAACCCGTGCGCCCCGGAGGCCTTGCGCAGCGCGACCATGGCCCGCTTGGTGAGGTCGGCCAGCTCGGCCGTCTCCGCCGCGTCCAGCTCCGTGTAGTCGGCGACGTGGCGGTACGGGACCACCATCAGGTGGCCGCCGTTGTACGGGTAGAGGTTCAGCACCGCGTAGACGTGCTTGCCGCGGGCGACGACCAGCCCGTCCCGGTCGGACATCTCCGGGATCCCGCAGAAGGGGCAGCCGTCCCCCGCCTCGGGACCGGTGGGCTTGTTCTCGCCCTGGATGTAGGCCATGCGGTGGGGCGTCCACAGCCGCTGGAACGAGTCCTGCGTCCCGACGCCATTCTGCTGCTCCGGCTGAGTCGTCATGTGATGCAGCATATGACCTTGTCGTGGCGCGGCGTGTCGTCGGGGCGGAGATCGCCCCGCGGGCGGGGATCCTGGCCCGATGCACGAAGTAACGGCCGAGCGCAGGCAGCGCTGGGAGGACCTCACCGAGATCCCCCTGCTGATCGCCTCGCTGCTCTACCTCGCCGCCTACGCCGTCTACGTCCTCGCCCCGCCGACGGACCACTGGGTGCGGGGCGTCGCGCTCCTCGTCATCGTCGGCACCTGGCTGTGCTTCGCCGTGGACTACCTGTTCCGCATGCTGCTGAGCGGCCTGCGCCCGCTGCGATTCCTGCGCGCGCACTGGCTCGACACCCTGGTCCTCGTGCTCCCGCTGCTGCGCCCCCTGCGGCTGGTGCAGATCTACATGGCCCTGCAGCGCCGGCGGGAACGGCCCCGGATGGAGCTGTACCAGCGGGTGGTCGCGTACGCCGGGACGTCGGCCGTGCTGCTCGGTTTCGCCGGCGCACTGGCGGTCTACCAGCACGAGCGGTACGCCCCGGGGGCGAGCATCGTCACCTTCGGGGACTCGGTCTGGTGGACGTGCGCGACGCTGACGACGATCGGGTACGGGGACGTGGTCCCGGTGACGACGATGGGCCGCACCATCGCCGCCTTCATGATGGCCTTCGGCCTGGCGCTGCTGGGCGCGGTGACGGGCTCGTTCTCGTCGTGGCTCGTCCAGGTCTTCGAGCAGGACGAGAAGGGGCCCCCGGAAAACGGGAAGGCCCCCGGGAAGTGAGACTTCCCGGGGGCTTCGGCCCCACTGGTGCGGGGAGCAGCATGCGGTTCCGTAGATCCGCTGCAGCATCGGTGGGTCAGCCCCGCTCAGGCATCGGTGGGTCAGCCCCGCTCAGGCGGGGAGCAGATCACACCTGGACCCGACGCTCCACCACGTCAACGAGCTTTGCCAGCGCCGCGTCACGCGCGACACCGTTTTCCTGCGACCCATCCCGGTAACGGAAGGAGACGGTGCCCGCGGCCATGTCGTCGTCACCGACGATGATCATGAACGGGACCTTCTGCTTCTGCCAGGTCCGGATCTTCTTCTGCATGCGGTCGGAGGAGGCGTCCACCTCGACCCGCAGGCCCTTCTTCTTCGCCTCGGCGGCGAACTCCTGCAGGTAGTCCACGTGCGCGTCGCCGATCGGGATGCCGACGGCCTGGACCGGGGCCAGCCACGGCGGCATGGCGCCGGCGTAGTGCTCCAGCAGCACCGCGAAGAACCGCTCGATCGAACCGAACAGCGCGCGGTGGATCATCACCGGGCGCTGGCGGGAGCCGTCTGCCGCGGTGTACTCCAGGTCGAAGCGCTCGGGCAGGTTGAAGTCGAGCTGGACGGTCGACATCTGCCAGGTGCGGCCGATGGCGTCGCGGCACTGGACCGAGATCTTCGGGCCGTAGAAGGCGGCGCCGCCCGGGTCCGGGACCAGCGGGAGGCCCTGCTTCTCGGCGACCTGCTGGAGGGTCGCGGTCGCCTCCTCCCAGACCTCGTCCGAGCCGACGAACTTCTCCGGGTCCTTGGTGGACAGCTCCAGGTAGAAGTCGGTCAGGCCGTAGTCGCGCAGCAGGTTCAGCACGAAAGTGAGGGTGCGGTCGAGCTCCTCCGCCATCTGCTCACGGGTGCAGTAGATGTGCGCGTCGTCCTGGGTGAAGCCGCGGGCCCGGGTCAGGCCGTGGACCACGCCGGACTTCTCGTACCGGTACACGGTGCCGAATTCGAACAACCGCAGGGGGAGCTCCCTGTACGAGCGCCCGCGGGCGTCGAAGATGAGGTTGTGCATCGGGCAGTTCATCGGCTTGAGGTAGTAGTCGGTACCACCGTCGAGCTGCATGGGGGGGTACATGCCCTCCGCGTACCAGTCCAGGTGACCGCTCTTCTCGAAGAGGGCGCCCTTGGTGGCGTGCGGCGAGTAGACGAACTCGTAGTCCTCCTCCTCGTGCCGCTTGCGGCTGTAGTCCTCCATGACCCGGCGGATGATGCCGCCCTTGGGGTGGAAGACGGCCAGGCCGGAGCCGATCTCGTCCGGGATGGAGAAGAGGTCCAGCTCGGTGCCGAGGCGGCGGTGGTCGCGCTTCTCGGCCTCGGCGAGGAAGTCGAGGTGCGCCTTCAGCTCGTCCTTCGACGGCCACGCGGTGCCGTAGATGCGCTGGAGCTGCTTGTTCTTCTCGCTGCCACGCCAGTACGCCGAGGCGTTCCGCATGAGCTTGAACGCCGGGATGTTGCGGGTGGTGGGCAGGTGGGGACCGCGGCAGAGGTCCTTCCAGCACAGCTCGCCGGTCTTTGCGTCCAGGTTGTCGTAGATGGTCAGCTCGCCGGCGCCCACCTCTACGTTCGCGCCGTCGGCGGTGGAGGCCGAGCCCTTGATGCCGATGAGCTCCAGCTTGTACGGCTCGTCGGCGAGCTCCTCGCGGGCGGCCTCGTCGGTGACCACGCGGCGGGAGAACTTCTGCCCGCGCTTCTGGATCTCCTGCATCTTCTTCTCGATGGCCTTGAGGTCATCGGGAGTGAAGGGGCGTGCGACGTCGAAGTCGTAGTAGAAGCCGTCCCGGACCGGCGGACCGATGCCCAGCTTGGCCTCGGGGAAGAGCTCCTGCACGGCCTGCGCCATGACGTGCGCGGTGGAGTGGCGGAGGATGTCGAGGCCGTCCGGGGAGGAGATCCCCACGGGCTCGACGGTCTCGCCGTCCTGGACCGCGTAGGAGAGGTCCTTGAGCTCGCCCGCCACGCGCGCGGCAATCACGGTGCGCTCGTCGGCGAAGAGGTCGGCGGCAGTAGTGCCCGTGGCCACCACGCGCTCGTCCCGCTCGGAATCGCGTTGGATGATCACACGGACGTCTGACACCGGTTTCTCCTGACTGAAGGGATGCGACAGCGAACGCTGCGCGTCTGAATCGTACCGAGAGCGGCGGCCCACCCGCGAAACGGTTATGCCCGTTGCCGTGGCCGTTGCCGCAGCGGGCAGCGGGCAGCGGGCACGGACCGCCGGTTCGCTAGCGTGGGGGCATGGTGACGACGACCGGGCCGGTACGGCCCCTGGACCTCGGCCACGAAGCGACCGCGACCGCCGTGCACCGGATCGGGCGGGCCGCGTACGCGGTGGAGGCGGAGTTGATCGGCTTCGACGGCATACCGGCGTTGCACGAGACCCTCGCCGACGTGCGGGGGCTGCCGCTGCGCTGGCTGGGGGCGGGAGCCGGGGGAGCGGCCGGCCCGCTCGCCGGTTTCGTGGCCTGGGAGGAGCAGCCCGACGGCTCGGTGTGCGTGGACCGGCTGTGCGTGGACCCGGCCCGGTTCCGGCGGGGTGTGGCCTCGGCGCTGCTGCGGGCCCTGCTGGCGGAGGTCCCGGCCGACCGGCCGGTCACGGTGTCGACGGGTGCGGCGAACGCGCCGGCGGTGACCCTGTACGAGCGCTTCGGCTTCGTCCGCGGGGCGGACTTCTCCCCCGCGCCCGGTCTGGTCATGGCCTCCTTCCGACTCGCCCCGCGGACCGGGGCGGCAGCCGACCCGGCCGCCGGCCGGGCACTGCCCGGCTGATCATCCGGCTGTCTCGGCTGCCGGTCCGGACTCCCCGCGGACTGCCAAGTGAGACGTCACACTCCGCGCCTCACGCCTGGTGGCAGCGGTGCCCGCGCCGGGTGGCCCGGGCAACGGTGCGGTGGGCGGTGCCGTCCGCCGCACCGCGGCGTCACCTTGCAGTCCTGGGGCCTTGACCCCACGGCGCTGCTGGCCGTGCCCGGCGCTTTCCTGCTCTGGGGCCCGGTCCGCCCGTGGGGGCAGCTCTTCCCGCGCCGGGCGCCGTTCCTGCGCGGCCGACGGGTGCCGCGCTGGCTCCCGCTCGCCCCGGCTCTGCTCGGCGCTGCGACGCTCGCCCCGTACGGCGTGGCGGCGGCGGTGCGGCGGCTTCCCCTCCTCGGGCGACGCGTTGCTGGTCAGCTGCATCGGGATGGTCGCCTCCGCCGTCACCTTCGCCGTCCGCGGCGTCGCCCTGACCGTCGCCGCCCGCTCGTCCTGGCTCCGGGCGCGTCCCGCTCCCCGGATCGCCGGCGGCGTCGTCCCCTACAGTGCCGGAGGCATGACGGTACTCGCCTCCTTCACCTTCGTACGCCACCTCGA
This sequence comes from Streptomyces sp. NPDC059851, assembly GCF_042732005.1. Classification (NCBI taxonomy): domain Bacteria; kingdom Bacillati; phylum Actinomycetota; class Actinomycetes; order Kitasatosporales; family Streptomycetaceae; genus Streptomyces; species Streptomyces sp. NPDC059851. The sequence continues at coordinate 24,290 of NZ_JBHWJJ010000014.1, forward strand.
CGGGCTCCGCCACGCCTTCGAACGCGACGGGGAACGCAACGGCCGCCCCGCCTACCGCCGAACGGACGGGAACGTGTGGTGCGTGTGGTCGCCGACCGACGGCTGGCACTGTGAGATCGCTGACGGCGTCGTCACCGCCCGTCCCCTCGACGGCCACGCCGACGAACCCGAACCTCCCGCCGCCGTCTGGCGCAGCTTCAAGAACGACCGCTCCTACCTCTACGACCTGAGGACCCCCGACGCCGAAGCATGACGCGCCGGGTACCCCTAGTCCTCCGGGGCCAGGACGTCCGACGGGTCGAGGGACTCGTCCATGGACTTGATCAGCCGGTCGCGCTGCGCCTCGTCCAGCGGGACGGCCCGGACGTCGGTGATCTCGGCGACGCGGCGGAAGCCGCCCCGGCGCTGGAGCCGCCCGGTGACCCTGATCGGCACTCCGGCCAGGTGCGCGTGCCCGGCGACCCGGTACGCCCGCTCGTCCAGGGCCATCCGCACCTGCGGTACGTCCGCCCCGGACAGCACCTGCAGGCGGACCGCTCCGCCGACCGCCGGTGTGGTGCGGCGCATGCGGACCACCGTCCCCGTGATCTGCACCGGGACCGACGGCTCGTCCCGGGTGTAGCGGGCCGAGGCCTCGCGGAGCGCGGGCAGGTCCCCCGGGGTGAACTCGACCGGTTCGGGCCGGGCCGCGCAGCCGGCGGGCGCCCCGGCCGCCGGCGCCCAGGCCAGCGCGACCCGGGTGCCTTCGGAACCGCTGACGAGGTCGATCAGGGCGTCGGCGAGCTCCCGGCTGACCCCCGCCCGGACCGCCGCGTCGAAGGCCTCCATCCCGCCCGTGGTGCGCCGGTAGTCCACGGCTTCGCGGGCCGCGTGCAGGGCGTGGTGCAGCCGGGTAACGGTGCGGCGGCCACCCGCGACGGGAAGGTACGCGGTGAGCCGCCCCCCGGCGGCTGTCGGCCCGGCGACCACGCCGTCGAGGTCCCGTTCGGCCTGCCGGCGGTGCCGGGCCCCGTAGTACCCGGCGGTGGACCGGGCCGCCAGCGCACCGGCGAGCAGCATGCGGTGGGCGGCCGAGCGCAGGTGGTCCTCCACGGTCAGGGCCCGGGGGCTGCGGCCGGGGGTCCGCGGGACCTGCGGATTCTGCCGCTCCCAGCGGATCTCGTCGCTGGGGACGCTCAGCCCGTGGAGCACCTCGCGCGCGCAGGGCAGGGCGCCGCGGGCGAGCGCGACGAGCGCCTCCTCCAGCAGGTCGGTGCAGTCGGGGAAGGCGCGGGACTCCGGCACGAGGAGGCTGGTGCCCGTGCGGGCCGCCGGGTCGGCGGCGGGCGGCGTCCAGCGCCCGTAGCGGCCGGCCGCGCCCCCGCGGCGCTGCCAGCCGTGCCGGCGCAGCAGGACGCCGAACACGGCCGGGTCGACCTGCCCGGGGTCGGGGACTCCCGTGCCGGGGCGGTCCGCGAACTCGGGGAGGGCGGCGGGCGGTTCGAGGGGCGGTGGCGGCCGGTGCATCAAGGTGTCCCTCCCGACCCGACGCGGGTCATGATCTCGCACAGCGCGCGGTCGTCGAAGATCCGTGTGGTGGGGATCCGGACGGTGGTGCGGCGCCGGCCGGTCACGGGGTGCCCGGCGAGGTTGGTCCAGTAGCAGCAGTGCCGCAGGTCGAGCCGGTCGTGGCCGGCGGACAGCCAGTGGTCGCGCTCGCGCGGCACGAGCATCACGACGAGGATCTTGTGGACGGCGACCGGGGTCCGGGCCAGCTTCACCAGGTGCTCGTTGTCCAGGGTGAAGGCGAAGGTGGGGCCCGGCGGTTCGGGCGGGATCTGGTAGGTCGCCTTCAGCTGGACCTTGATGGTGACCTCGTCGTCCACGACGTGCTCGGGCGCGCCGTGGCTGACCTGCCAGTCGATGCCGTTGTCGGGGAAGGGCTGGGACAGCGAGCAGCCCGCGGCGGCCGCGACGGCGTGCAGGTATCCCACCTGGAGGGTCTCCATGCAGGCGGTGGTGGCGAGTGTGCCGCGCAGCGGTGCGGGGCGCGCCTGGTCGCGCGCACCCGTGCGCCCCTGCAGCACCCCGCCCGGTTCGGGCTGTGTGAGTGCCATGGCCGGAAAGCTCCCCGTGCCGTGCGGGCTCTGGCGGATGAGGGAACGGGCGGGGTGACGGCCGGTCATGTGTGCGGTCCCCCAGGGTGGTTGTCTCCGCAGCGGGCGGGCCGCAAACGGCGTACGGCGCAAACGGGCCGGGTATCACGGATTCGGGCAAGGGTGGCGTGTTCGACGTACGCCCCATCTGCCGATCGGGGACGAGGAGTTCGCCATGACACGCTGGTACGAGGGCCCGTTGGCCGCATTCGACACGGAGACGACCGGGGTGGACGTGGAGCAGGACCGGATCGTGTCCGCCGCTCTCGTCGTGCAGGAGTGCGCGGGCGGCCGGGTCCGCTCGACGCGCTGGCTGGTCAACCCAGGGGTGCCGGTGCCGCCGCAGGCCACGGAAGTGCACGGCTTGACGGACGAGTACCTCCAGCACAACGGCCGGTGGCCGGCGCCGGTCGTGGAGGAGATAGCCCGGGCGCTGGCGGAGCAGCAGGTCGCCGGCCGACCGGTGGTGGTGATGAACGCACCGTTCGACCTGACCCTGCTGGACCGGGAGTTGCGCCGGCACCGGGCTTCCTCGCTGGCCCGGTACCTGGACAACCGGCCGCTGACGGTGCTGGACCCGCGGGTGTTGGACAAGCACCTGGACCGGTACCGCAAGGGCCGCCGCACGCTGACGGACCTGTGCGAGCACTACGGGATAGAGCTGGACGGCGCGCACGACGCGGCGGCGGACGCCCTGGCCTCGCTGGAGGTCGTACGGGCGGTGGGCCGCCGGTTCGCGGGCCGGCTGGAGCGGTTGTCGCCGGCCGAACTGCACACGTTGCAGGCGGTGTGGCACGCGGCACAGGCGCGTGGGCTCCAGGCCTGGTTCGCGCGGCAGGGAACGCCGGAGGCGGTCGATCCGCACTGGCCGCTGCGGCCGGAGGTGTCCACGGCGGCGTGAGACGTGCTGCGGGTGGGCGCGGCAGGCGGCGGGGCCGTGCGGGCGAGGGGTGAACGGGCCCCGGAATGCCGCCCGGTGGGTCCCGGGAATGCGGAAGGCCCGGGGGGCTGAACGCCGACCGCCCACACCCCCTGGGCGATAAAGGGGAAGAAAA
>NZ_JBHWJJ010000014.1:27489-103577 GCF_042732005.1 Streptomyces sp. NPDC059851
GTTTTTTTTTTATATTACCCCGGTCCCGGGCCCCGGCACGCCCGCCGGGGGGGCCCGGGTATGGGGCCCGCCCGCCCCGGCTACCCCGGCCCCGGCCTCTCCCGGTGGGCGATACTGGGATCGAACCAGTGACCCCTTCGGTGTGAACGAAGTGCTCTCCCGCTGAGCTAATCGCCCGGGAACGCACTGAACAATACAAGAGCCATGGGGTCCGGTTCAAACCGCGTCCGGACCGGCTGCCAGCCGGGCGGCCAGGGCGTGCCGCCCGGACCGCATCATCAGTGCGTGGTTGAGCCGGAACAGGGGTCGCGCGGGCAGCGACAGGCGGCGCAGCAGCGGCCGCCGCACCTCGACCTCCTGCTCGTACAGGACGCGCGTGCCGCCGCCGCCCGGGCGGGGGTGGAGGGTCCACCGCGCCCAGCCCTCGACGTCCCCGTGGAGGGCGGCCTCCAGGATCCGGCGCGCCGGGTCGCGCAACAGTTCGGCGCTCGTGATCCGGATCTCGTACGGGAGGACGGAGCGGATGCGCAGGGCGCTGCTGTGCGCGTCGATCCGCTCGATCCCCCGGACCTGCGGCCACCAGCGCCAGTAGTCGTCGGCCTGCTCCAGTACGGAGTAGACGCGTTCGGGCGGGGCGTCGAGGTCCCACACGCTGCGGAAGCGGTAACGGCTCCACCGGCCACGGCTGCTGCGGTCCATGGTCCCAGTCTGGCCCTGCGGGACGTGACCGGTGGCGTACTCAGCGCGGATCTGAGTACGCACACCCATGTCCTCGGGGGGTGACCGGCGCCACACTCCGAGCATGAACATGCCTCTGCCGCCCGCTGAGGAGCTGGCGCTGATCGACCGTGAACTGGCAGGACTCGATGCCAGGCGCGGGTACTTGCTGGCCCGCAGGGCCTGGTTGCTGCAGTTCGTGGCGGCGTCGGGGACGGCTGCGGGCGGGGCGCCGGGGCTGCAGCCCGTGAGGACGGCGGAGGCCTCGGGGCCGAGTGCGCAGAACGTGCTGCTGACGCTGGGCGCGGTGCTGCTGGCCGTGGCGGCGCTCGCGTTCACCTTGGTCAGCTGGGGTTCGCTGGGGATCGGGGGGCGGTCGGCGGTGCTGGCCGCGGTGACGGCGGCGGCCCTGGTCGCGCCGGCGCTGTTGCTGCGGCGCGGGCTGCGGTCGACGGCCGAGTCGGTGGCTGCGGTCGGGCTGCTGCTGACGGTGCTGGACGCGTACGCGGTGCACGCGGTGGCCCTCCCGGGGACCGGTGGGACGGCGTACGCGGCCGGGGCCTCGGCCGTGCTGGCGGCGGTGTGGGCGGGGTACGGCGCACTGCTGCCGAGGCTGGTGGTCCCGGCTGTGGGGGCGGTGCTCGCGGTGCAGCTCCCGCTGCCGTTGACGGCCCTGGCAGGGGCCGAGGGTCCCGTGGGGCTCGGGTGGGCGCTGCTGGTGACGGCGGCCCTGGACTGCGTCCCGGCGGTGTCCGGGCGCTTCGCGGCGGGGCTGCGGGCGCGGGCGGCTCGGACGGCGCCCGTGGTGTGGGTCCTGGCGGTGGTGTGCGGGGCGGGGGCGCTGCTGTGCGGTGTTCCGGGGCTGGCGGCGGCGCAGTCGGGGGCCGCCGCGGTGGATCCGGCGCTGCTGGTGGCGGGCTGCGCCGTGCTGGGCGTGGCGGTGGCCTGGCGGGTGCCGGCCGCGTCGGGCGCCGCGCTGGCGGGCGGCCTGGCGGCGGTGGCGGCGCTCGCCGGTCCGGTCCGGCCGGATCTGGCTGCGGGCTGGCCGGTGGTGGTGTGCCTGCTGCTCGCGCTGCCGCTGCTGGGGGCGGCTGCGGTGGCCGCGCTGCCGGGGGCGGTGCGGCGCGGCCTGGGTGGGGCGGGGGCCGTGGTGGCGGCTGGGGCCGCGCTGTGGGGGCTGGTTTCGGCCGTGGCGCCGCTCGCGTCGCGGGCCGAGGTGCCGCGGGAGGTGTGGACGTCCGCTTCTCCGGCGGGGGTCGCGGCTTACGGGCAGGGCGCGCCGGCGGTCGCGGTCCTGCTGATCGCGGCGGGGGCCGCGTGGTGGGCGGCCCGTCTGCTTCCGCCGTCGTGGGCGGGCGCGCCGGACTCGGGTGCGGCGGACACGGGCACGGCAGGTGGGGAAGTGCCGGCTGCGGCCGCGGCGGGCACGGGCGTGCCCGGTGCGGGCGTCGCGGCTGGTGCGCGGGGGGTCGCGGTGGTGTGCGGCTGGGCCGCGCTCTTCCCGGCGCCGATGGGCCAGGGACTGCCGGTGGCGGTGGTGCTGGGGGCGCAGCTGGCGGTGACGGTGGCTGCCGCGGCGGTGGCGCTGCGGGCGGCGGCCGGGGACGTGGCCGGTGCGGGCCGGGCGGCCGCGGTGTGTGCGGCGCTCGGGGCCCTGGACGTGTCCCTGGCGGCGCTGGACGGCCGGACCGCCACGTTCGCGGTGTTCGGGCTGCTGGGTGCGGCCTGCGCGATGGTGACGGCACGGCGGACCGCCCCGGCGGCCGTGCGGGCGGGCGCGGCGGTGCTCGCCGTCGGGTACGCGGCGGCCACGGTGGCGGCGCTGTGTGCGCTGGCGGGGCTCGCGGTGGCCTGGTGGGCCCTGCCCCTGCTGGCGGTGGCCGCCGCGCCGGTGGCCGCGGGACCGCGGCTGGGCCGGGTGCGTGCGGCGGCGGAGGCGGCCGGGGCCGGGGTGGGTGCGGTGGCGCTCACGGTGGCGGGCCGCGAGCCGGGGGTGCTGTCCCTGGCGTGCGCGCTCGCCGCGGTGGTCTGCGCGGGCGCGGCCGCCCGCCCGGAGCGGCGTCGGCTGGGCTGGGCGGCCGCGGTGCTGGGGGTCACGGCGGCGTGGCTGCGGCTGTGGGTGTCCGGGGTGACGGTGACGGAGGCGTACACCCTGCCGGTGACGGCGGCGGCCCTCGCGGTGGGCCTGCTGCGCCGCCGCAAGGACCCGCTGTGCTCTTCCTGGGCGGCGTACGGCCCGGGGCTGGCGGCGACGCTGCTGCCCGGCCTGGCGGAGGCCTGGCGGGACCCGCACTGGCTGCGGCCACTGCTGCTGGGCGGGGCGGCGCTGGCGGTGACCCTGGTGGGGGCGCACCGCCGGCTCCAGGCCCCGCTGCTGCTCGGCGGCGGCGTCCTGGCCGCGGTGGCCCTGCACGAGCTGGCTCCGTACGTGGTCCAGGTGGTCGGCGTGCTGCCGCGCTGGCTGCCGCCGGCGCTGGCGGGGCTGCTGCTCCTGGCGGTGGGGGCGACGTACGAGAAGCGGCTGCGGGACGCGCGCCGGCTGCGGGCGGCGCTCGGCCGCTTCCGATGAGGCCGCTGAGGCCGCTTCCGCGGTGAGGCCGGTTCGGGGGGAGGGCCGGCTCCGGGCTGGCCGCGTCGGCGGGCGGGTGCCCACGCAAAACCCCGAGGGCCCGGTGACGTTTTCCGTCTCCGGCCCCTCGGTCCGGGTGGGCGATACTGGGTTCGAACCAGTGACCTCTTCGGTGTGAACGAAGCGCTCTCCCACTGAGCTAATCGCCCGGGCACACGGCAAACATTACCCCATGTCAGCGGTGCCCTTTGACCATCACTGGTCCTTGAGGTCCCACGGCAGGGTGAGGCCGTACTTCCAGAGGTAGAAGCCGATCAGCGCGCCGGCGATCACGAGCCCCACCGTGGTGAGGATGATGTTGCGGCGGCGGACCTTCGGGTCGAGGGCCTTCTGGGCGGCTTCGGTGACCTTGCGCTTCGTCCAGCGCAGGACGAGGTGCGCCCAGGCGAACTCGGTGGCCCAGATGGCCAGGCCCGCGAAGATCGCCACCCACCCGGGACCGGGCAGGACGAGCATCGCGGCGCCCGCGACGATCACGGCGAGGCCGACGACGAAGACGCCGACCTGCCAGCTCAGGTGCAGCGAGCGGCTGCGCTTGATGAACGCCGGTGCCTTCGACACGTGGGGCGCTGCGTCGGTGGTGGTCGCGGCGCTCTCGGCGCCGGCTTCGTTGCCGGTCTGCCCGGCTGCGGACCCGTGGGCCTCGCGGTCACTCCCCGTATTCATAATCCCGAATCTACCGGAGCCGGAAGCACACGGGTACGGCGGTGGGGATCCGCCGTCCGAGGGACCCAGAGGTCCGCAAAACGGTCAGAGGGGTTTACAACGGCACCGTAGGTGGCATGTCGATTTCGCCGACGTGCGAATCCCCGAGCGCACACTGAGCGAAAGGCCCTGGCGCTTATGAACACCACGGTCAGCTGCGAGCTGCACCTGCGCCTCGTTGTGTCGAGCGAGTCCTCACTGCCTGTTCCCGCGGGCCTGCGGTATGACACGGCCGATCCCTACGCCGTGCACGCCACCTTCCACACCGGCGCCGAGGAGACGGTCGAATGGGTGTTCGCCCGCGACCTCCTCGCGGAGGGTCTCCACCGGCCCACCGGAACCGGGGACGTCCGCGTCTGGCCGTCCCGCAGCCACGGTCAGGGCGTCGTCTGCATCGCCCTGAGCTCACCGGAGGGAGAAGCACTGCTCGAAGCACCCGCCCGGGCGCTCGAGTCGTTCCTCAAGCGCACGGACGCCGCGGTCCCGCCCGGGACCGAACACCGGCACTTCGACCTGGACAAGGAGCTCTCGCACATCCTGGCGGAGAGCTGAGCCAGCCCCCGCGGGGAGCGCCCCCGGTAGCAGCCGGGGACCACTGCGCACCGTCCGACTCGGGGCGACGGTGCGGGCTGGGGAAAAACCACATACGGCAGTGCCGGCGCTGTTCTCGCGGAAGCCGCCCGCGAGAGCGGCGCCGGTGCGCTTGTCGGCGCCGGCCGTCCGCGCGGGTGCACCTCCCGGCGGTGGCCGGGGGCGGCTAGAGTCGGCCCCCAGCGGCGGCATCGGCCCGTCGCCGCAGGCCCGGCCACAGGGAGCGAGTTCCGTGCAGATCCCCCACGACACCCGTGGCGCGCTCGACGTCGTCGTCGCGCTGGTGAACACCGCGGCCGAGGCGGACGAGCCCGACGGCCTCGCGGACGTCGGCTCGCTGCGCGAATTCGTCCGCGAGTACAAGATCAGCGATGTCGGTGAGCTGGGGGCCCGTGACCTGGCGGGCGTCCGGGCGGTCCGCAACAAGTTCGCCCAGATCTTCGCGGCACAGGGCACCCGCGCCGCGGCCGGACTGATCAACGAGCTCGTCGCCACGGCCGGCACCACGCCGCAGCTGACCAACCACGACGACTACGACTGGCACGTGCACTACTTCGCCCCGGGCGCCTCACTGGGCGACCACCTCGCGGCGGACGGCGGCATGGCGCTGGCCTTCATCGTGGTGTCGGGCGAGCAGGAGCGCCTGCGCCGCTGCGAGGCCCCCGACTGCCGCCGGGCCTTCGTGGACCTGTCCCGCAACCGCTCGCGCCGCTACTGCGACAGCCGGACCTGCGGGAACCGGCTGCACGTGGCGGCGTACCGGGCGCGGCGCAAGGAAGCCGACGCGGGGCCCTCAGAGCAGGAAGAGATCGTGCACCGCGGCGAGCAGCAGCAGGGTGCCGATCACCCCTAAGAAGATCATCAGGGGTGGCTGGGAGAGCGCGAAGAGGCAGCCTCGGGGCTCCTCGATGACGGGGGCGGGAGCCGCGGCCGGCGCGGGAACCGTCGGCTCACCCTGCGATGTTTCGAGCATGTCGGGGCGATGATGGCGCAGGACAGCCGGCCCGCGCCCCCAACACGCCAGTGTTCGCGCGGGAGTTCACCCCTTCTCGTCATCCGCGCGGCGAACCGGGGGCGGCGGATCAGATTCCGTGCTTCTTCAGGATCGCCTCGATGTCGGAGAAGTCGTCGTCCGCGGCGGGCTTCGGCCGGGCAGCCGACCGGCCGAGGGAGGGTGCGGACGCGGCGGGCGCCACGGCGTCCTGCGCGGCGCTCCCCCGCGCCGCCCTGGGCGCCCTCCCGGCCTTCCCGGCCTTCCCCGCCTTGCCGGACGCGCCGGCCCCGTCGGCCTGACCCGTCCTGCCGATGGCGCGGCGCTCGACCGCGCGGGTGGTGGCGAACAGGACCCAGGCGAGGGCGAGCACGCCGAAGCCCGCCCACACGGTCGGCTTGAAGACGATGTCGGCGGCCCACGCCACCACACCCGTCAGGACGAGCCCGGCCGGCACCAGTGCGTACGCCGCGATCCGCGCGGCGGTGAGGAAGCGCTTGCGGTAGGCGGTCACCGCGGCGATGCCCAGGCCTGCCGCGGCCAGCGCGGAACATATGGTCTCGGCGAGCATGCGGTCCTCCAGGGCAGTGCCGTCGGGGCGGTTTTCCGTTCCTTCCATCCTGCACCGGGCGCCGCCGCCGGGGCCATGTCCTGGAGGGCCCCGCGGCGGATCTCCGGGAGATCTCGGGGTCCGCCTCCTCCTCAGGGGGTGTGCGACGCTGCCGCAGCCCGGGGGCTGGGAGACTGTCCGCATGACCGATTCCGTGATCCTCGACGTCTGGTGCGAGCTCCAGTGCTCGGACTGCCACAGCGCTCTGGACGACGTACGCGCCCTGCGGGCCCGCTACGGCGACCGGCTGGACATCCGGCTGCGCCACTTCCCGCTGGAGAAGCACAAGCACGCCTTCGCTGCGGCCCAGGCCGCGGAGGAGGCGGCGGAGCAGGGCCAGGGCTGGCCCTACGCAGAGGCCGTCCTGGCCCGCACCGCGGAGCTGGGCGAGCGCGGCGAGGCCGTGCTGGTGGAGGTGGCACGGGAACTCGGCCTCGACGCCGAGGAGTTCGACACCGCCCTGATCGACGGCCGGCACATCCTGATCGTCGACGCCGACCACGCCGAGGGCAAGGCGATCGGAGTCACGGGCACGCCGACGTACGTCATCGGCGGCGAGCGCCTGGACGGGGGCAAGAGCCAGGAGGGCCTGCGCGCCCGCATCGAGGAGATCGCGGACCGGCTGCTGGCCGCCGGCACCGACTGAGCGGCCTAGAGCAGGTCCTTCGCGAAGTGGACGTCGGTCGGCCGGTAGCCGAGGGATTCGTACAGCCTCAGGGCCGGGGTGTTGCCGGCGAAGACGTGCAGGCCGAGCACGCGGTGGCCGCCGGCCAGGGCCGTACGCTCGGCCAGCAGCATCAGGTCCCGCCCGTGGCCCCGGCCGCGGTACGGCTCGGCGACCGCCACGTCGTAGACGTACGCGCCCCGCCCGGCGCGCGAGGGCGCCACCCACAGATGGCCGACGGGGACGCCCGTCGCTTCCAGCACGCACAGGCTGACCTCCGGGGTGTCCAGGCCCCGGGGCAGGTCGCGGGCGTGGTCGGCCTCCGACTTGGCCCGCGCCGCCTCCGGCGGCATGCCCCGGCCGGCCCAGTCGGCGGCGTAGCCCTCCAGCGCTTCGGCGAGCCAGACCTCGTACTCGTCCGGCGTCATGGGCCGGCCCGTCACCCCGCCGGAGAGTGCGGGCGGCTCGGCCGGGAGGTCCTTGGCCATGGTGCGGCCGGTTTCGGCGTAGCCGAGGGCGGCGGCCATGCGCAGGCCCGCCTGCGATGTCGTCGGGACCTTTGCGATGACCCGGCGGCATCCCCAGCCGCGCATCACCTCCTCCGCGGCGAGCGCCGCGACGGTGGCGCGGCCTCGCCCCCGGTCGGGCGGGTCGACCGTCAGGTCGCGGATCTCGCCGACCGTCGGGCCGAAGGGACTGTCGCAGGCGATCAGCAGCGCACCCACGCGCCTGCTGTTGACCCGGATCTCGTAAGGGCGCGACCGGGCGCCGCCGGCGCCCTGCTGGAGCGGCCCGCCGGGCCGCAGGGTGGTGGTCATCCTTGTGGTTCTACCCACCCCGCGGCCGCGTGCACAGCGAATTCCTGGCCGCTCGGCCGTGCGCGCGCCCCTACGGGTCGAGGTCGTCGGCAGCGCGCACGTCGAAGATCCTCATGGCCTCGGCGGTGACGGGGCCGGGGGCGGCCGCGGCGAAGGAGCGGCCGTCGATGCGGCGGACGCCCTGCACGTCGCGCAGGGTGGAGGTCAGGAAGACCTCCTCGGCCTGTTCCAGGACCTCGAAGGGCAGGTCGGTCTCCTTGGCGCCGGCCCATTCCACGACGAGGGCGCGGGTGATGCCGGCGAGGCAGCCGGAAGAGAGGGGCGGGGTGTGCAGCTCCCCGTCCATGACGACGAACACGTTGGAGCCGGTGCCCTCGCAGAGCCGCCCGAGGGTGTTGGCGAACAGCGCCTCGGAGGCGGCGGCCTTGTGGGCGGCGGCGAGCGCCACGACGTTCTCGGCGTAGGAGGTGCTCTTCAGCCCGGACACGGCCGACCTCTCGTTGCGCACCCACGGCACGGTGATCACCGACGTGGTGTCCGGCCTGCGGGTGGTCTCACCGACGGCGACGACCAGGGTGGGACCGGAGTCTCCGCGGTCGGAGCCGAGGGGTGACAGCCCGCCGGTGTAGGTGATGCGCAGTCGACCCAGGGGCATGGGATTGGCCCCGAGGACGGCCTCGCAGGCCCGGCGGACCTCGTCCGGATCCGGGTCGGGCAGGCCGAGGCCGCGGGCGGAGCGGGTCAGCCGCTCCACGTGGCGGGTGAGCGCGAAGACGCGGCCCCCTTCCGCCTTCAGCGTCTCGAACACGCCGTCGCCGACGGTCAGCCCGTGGTCGAACACGGACACCCGCGCGCTTTCGGCGTCCCGCAGCGCGCCGTCGAGCCAGATCATCACCGTACGATCCCTCCGCTCAGCCAGGGGTGCCAGTCACCGCATGCTGCCCCGACGCTACCCGCAGCAACCGGGCGGCCTTCAGCTCGGTCTCGGCCCATTCCCGGTCCGGGTCGGAGCCCCAGGTGATGCCGGCGCCGGTGCCGAAGAGCAGGCGCGGGCCGCCGGGGGCCTGCCGGTCGATCCAGAAGGTGCGTATGCCGACGGCGAGCTCGGCGGTGCCGCGGTCGGCGTCGACCCAACCGATGCCGCCGCAGTAGGGGCCGCGCGGGGCGGTCTCCAGGGCCTCGATGATCCGCAGGGCGGAGGACTTGGGCGCGCCGGTGACCGAGCCGGGCGGGAAGGTCGCGGCGAGCAGTTCCGGCCAGCCGGCACCCTCGGCCAGCTCGCCGCTGACGGTGGAGACGAGGTGGACCAGGCCCGGGTGCTCCTCGACGGCGCACAGCTCGGGGACGGTCACGGAGCCGGTGGCGCAGACCCGGCCGAGGTCGTTGCGGACCAGGTCCACGATCATCACGTTTTCGGCGTGGTCCTTGGGCAACAGGTCGGCGGCGGTGCGGCCGGTGCCCTTGATCGGCCCGGACTCGACGTGGTGGCCGGCCCGGCGCAGGAACAGCTCGGGCGAGGCGGTGGCGATCTCGACGCCGTGCGCCGGGAGGCGGATCGTTCCCGCGTACGGGGCCGGGTTGCCACGGGCGAGCAGTGCGGTGAGGGCGTCCACGTCGGCGCGGTCCGGCTCGGGCAGCGGTGCGGACATCACGCGGCAGAGGTTGGCCTGGTAGACCTCGCCGGCGGCTATGTGCTCGCGGATGCGGCGGACGCCGGCCGTGTACGCGGCCCGGTCCAGGGAGGAGGACCACGCGTCGGCGGCGGGGCCGAGCCAGGCGCCGGGGACGGGCTCCGGCACGGACGCGGCACGTACGTCGCCGAACCGGGCGCAGACCAGGCGCCCCTCGAAGTCTGCGGCGACCGCCCAGAAGCCGGAGGAGTCGAGGGCCGCGGGGTCGCTGGTGACGTCGCGGAGATCGGTCGCGAGGAGGCCGCCGAAGCGGGCCAGAGGAAGCAGGTCGTGCACGGCTGCGAGTCTATGACCGGTGGCGCAAAGCCGCCGTAGAGGTGACCGGCGGGTGACCGGTGGTGATCGGGTGGCAGCACGCTGCGGAAACGCGTTTTTGAGCTGGCCCGGGAATCCGCTACAGTTCAACACGTCGCCAGGGAGCGAAGGGGAAGAACCCCGGAGCGAACAGGATGACGGTGCGGACGTAGCTCAGTTGGTAGAGCACCACCTTGCCAAGGTGGATGTCGCGAGTTCGAGTCTCGTCGTCCGCTCTGAGTGGGGGATCTTCCCGAACCCCTGCAACTCCGAGGTGGAGTGGCCGAGAGGCGAGGCAACGGCCTGCAAAGCCGTCTACACGGGTTCAAATCCCGTCTCCACCTCCAAGGACGATTAGCTCAGCGGGAGAGCGCTTCCCTGACACGGAAGAGGTCACTGGTTCAATCCCAGTATCGTCCACTGGATCTTCGGATCCCCCGCGCGATTAGCTCAGCGGGAGAGCGCTTCCCTGACACGGAAGAGGTCACTGGTTCAATCCCAGTATCGCGCACGCAACACCCGGCACCACCTGTTCGACCTGCGGCTTTCGAGCCGTGGATCCCGCGCGATTAGCTCAGCGGGAGAGCGCTTCCCTGACACGGAAGAGGTCACTGGTTCAATCCCAGTATCGCGCACCGCCCGGAAGCCCCGGCCGTCTCCACGGTCGGGGCTTCCGCGTTGTCGATCACGGTGGGACCGGCCTCAGGACGGGGCGCGCGCCGCCAAGTCGGGCGGGAGCGTGGCCATTCGGGCGCAGGACTCCACCATCAGCCGTTCCACGCCGTCGAGTCGGCGGCGGTTCTCGGCCGATCTCGCCAGGGCGAGGGCGGCGGTCTGCACGGTCAGGGCCCGGGCGGCGAGGTCCAGGGCCGGCCAGGGGTCGCGGCCGGGCGGTCCCGCGGCAGGTCCGCCCGCGGCCCGGTAGGCGTCGAGGAACCGCCCCCAGGCGTCGGCGCCGAGGACCCCGGCCGCGTGCCAGGCGGCGGGCCGGGCCAGGTCCCAGGCCGGCGTCCCGACACCGAGGTCGTCGACGTCGATGAGCCGCCAGCCCCCGTCGGCGGCGCTCCCCCGCACCAGCTGGCCCAGGTGCAGGTCGCCGTGGCACAGGACCCCGCCGGGCGGCGCCGGGGCCGCCCCCCGCACCCAGGCGGGTAGGGACCGAGCGGCTTCCCGCACCACCCCGGGGCCGAGGTCCGGCTCGAAGCGGTGGCCGGTGTGCTCCGCGGACGCGGCGCGGGAGAGGCGGCCGAGGGCGCGGGAGAGCTTGAGGGGGCCGCGCATCGGCGGGAGCGGGCCGGGAAGGGCGTCGAGCGGCACCTGGTGCAGAGCGGCCAGCAGCCGCGCGGCCGCCTCCCAGGGGGCGGCGTCGGGCCGCTCGGGGTCGACCGGGACTCCGTACGGCCACAGGGACACCGGGCGGCCCCGCAACAAACCCGCGCCGGGGCGGAGCGGGGGCAGCAGGACGCCCGCCAGGGCCCGGTCGGCGGCGATCCGCATCCGGACGGCGAGGTCGTCGCAGTCGCTGTCGACGGCGTGCGCCTTGACCACGATCCCGCCGCAGCGGACGACCGTCCCGTCCTCCCGGTCGGCGAGGAGCTCGTACGGCGCTGCGGGCTCGCCGGTGGCGTACGCGGCCAGCGCGGCGGGCAGCGGCGCCGCGGGGGCGGGCACGGAGCCCTTCCTCAGGCGCCGGGCGTCGTGCTCCTGGTTCATCGCGGCTCCCGGACTGTCGTCACTCGCCCTCTCGCAAGCAGGTTACGAAAAGGCGGCCGGGCATGACGTGGGCGAGCGCGGGCGAGCACCCGCGGCGGCGGGCGCGCGTGAGCGTGCTGCCCCTGCGACTCCCCAGTCGCACGGGCAGCACCCTTCACCTGCCGTCCGCCGATCCCCCGTCCCCACGGGGTTCGACGGGCCGATGTCCCGGCCCGGGCCGCTCTCCCGGACCGGGGGCGCCGCTCAGCGCCCCAGCATCACGCCCACGGACGACGCCTGTGCCGCCACCTGGTCGAAACCTCCGAAGAGGAAGAGCAGGAGGGCGGCCAGGGGGAGCACCATGGCCGCGGCCACCAGCGGGTGGCGCGTACCGGACTCGTGGGCGTGGAACGCGAAGGCCTTGCGTCCGTGCCGTGCCGTGTCCGCCATGGTCCTCTCCCCTGTCGTCTGGCTGCGGCGGGCCCGGGACCTCGGGGG
The DNA here is from genome assembly GCF_042732005.1 of Streptomyces sp. NPDC059851. Taxonomy (NCBI): domain Bacteria; kingdom Bacillati; phylum Actinomycetota; class Actinomycetes; order Kitasatosporales; family Streptomycetaceae; genus Streptomyces; species Streptomyces sp. NPDC059851. The sequence continues at coordinate 39,390 of NZ_JBHWJJ010000014.1, forward strand.
ACGAGAACGCCGCCCGCCGCATGTCCTCAACACTAGGCGGGCGGGGGTGGCGCGGCGTCCTGCCCTCGTACCCATTGGAGGGCCTCCATGAGGATGACGGGGGGCCTCCGGCGTACTCCGCTGGTTGGAGACCCCGCCCCCGGGATGGGGGATGTCCCGGAGGGGACCGGGAAGGCGGGCGAGCTTGCGGGCCATCTCGACCAGTGCCGCCTTCGTCGCGCCGATCGCGGCGTCGGCCGCCTTGCGGGCCATCGTGGTCTTCGCGAGGAACCTCGGTCGGAAGTCCTCCACGGCGAGCTGGTCGACATCGCGCACGACCTGCTTGGCCCACTTGCGGCCGGTGTCGGTCCGCTGCCGGGCGATCTTCCTCGACACCTTCGCCGCCGCCTTGCGGGCTGTGCGGTATCCGGCGGTGTCGGGCCGGTTCTTCGGGGTCCGGCGCCGGGCCGTCATCCGCTGGTAGCGGGCGAGCGCCGGTCCACGCCGATCACCGCGCCGGTCTCCGGCAGGTTCTCGATCACCGTGGCGACGACGAACGACGCGTACCGGTCCCCGAGGCCGTCCCGGTGCACGCGGACGCTCGTCGGGTCGCAAGGCAGGTCACGCGACCATACGACCCGCACCACCATCCGCCCGACAGGTGCAGCAGCCCGCCCTTGAGCGAGAACCCGCGCCGCGTGTAGTTCGCTGCCACGCCGTCGACCGGCGGGACCCGGTCAGCATCCTGTCGAGCTGCGCCGGACCACACGTGATCTTCTCGGCGGTGGTCTTGTCCAAGCGACGGACCTTGCGGGACATCGCCACGCGCCCGTTCCACACCCACCGACAGCGCGCCCACTCGGCTTCGCGCCGGGCCAACGCGATGGACGACACCCGCAGCCGGAACGTGCACCGGGCATGCCCCCGGCCACGCCTTCGGCTATCGGTCGTCACCATGAGCCGAAGCCAACCGCCCCCGCCGACAACGGAAGAGAGTGCAGGTCAGAACAGATGCGAAGAGAACTCCGGCGCTCCGCGCCCACGCGCCGAGGATCCGTTCCTCCCCCGCCCGAAGGCGGGGGCCTCCCGGAAGAAGTCCGGTGAGTTCGCTCACTTCCGTCACTCCCCGCACACGCGTGTCGTCGTAGGGGCACACCTACGGCCGCCCGGCTCGCACGCCCCGCGCACGCGCCCGCCGCCCGCCGGACACCGCCCCCCTCCGGACCCCGGCATCCCCAACGTCCTTCTCCCGTCGGCGGTTTGGCGACCGACCCACCGGTGCTGTTGAGTCCTCGCGCGGGGCTGAGGCACCCTCAAGTGGGCGCCCGTGCACTGACGATCGATTGCCGGGGCGAGGGCGCGGCCTCTGAGCGCTCGTGCCGGATCCTCCGTAAGCTGTGCCACGTCAACAGGGCGACCGGCAGCGGGGTGGACATGGCGATGATGCGGCTCCGGCGCGAGGACCCGCGTGTCGTCGGCTCGTTCAGGCTGCACCGGCGGCTCGGTGCCGGCGGGATGGGTGTGGTCTACCTGGGGTCCGACCGGCGCGGGCAGCGCGTCGCGCTCAAGGTGATCCGGCCGGACCTGGCGGAAGACCAGGAGTTCCGATCCCGGTTCGCACGGGAGGTGTCCGCCGCCCGGCGGATCCGCGGCGGGTGCACGGCGCGCCTGGTGGCCGCGGACCTGGAGGCGGAGCGGCCGTGGTTCGCCACCCAGTACGTGCCCGGACCGTCCCTGCACGACAAGGTGGCGGAGGACGGTCCCCTGACGGCCGCACAGATCGCGGCGATCGGCGCGGCCCTGTCCGAGGGCCTCGTCGCCGTCCACGAAGCCGGCGTAGTGCACCGGGACCTCAAGCCGTCGAACATCCTGCTGTCGCCCAAGGGACCACGGATCATCGACTTCGGCATCGCCTGGGCCACCGGCGCCAGCACCCTCACCCACGTCGGCACCGCCGTGGGATCTCCGGGGTTCCTCGCGCCCGAGCAGGTGCGCGGCGCGGTCGTCACCCCAGCCACCGACGTCTTCGCACTGGGCGCCACCCTGGCCTACGCGGCCACCGCCGACTCGCCCTTCGGGCACGGCAGTTCCGAAGTGATGCTGTACCGGGTGGTGCACGAGGAGCCGCATCTGGTCGGGGTCCCCGACGCACTCGCGCCCCTCGTACGGGCCTGCCTGGCCAAGGATCCGGAGGACCGGCCCACGACGCTCCAACTGTCGATGCGGCTGAAGGAGATCGCGGCCCGCGAGGCGCAGGGCCTGTCCGACGGGCGTCCGCCGGCACAGCGGGGACCGCGGACCGACCGGCCGACGGGCCGGCTGCCGCAGCCGTACCCGGACGACCGCCCGGAGCGGCGGGAGCGGCGCACGGGCGGCACGCCGGCACCGCTGGCGGCGGGCAAGGCCGCCGGCCGGGCTCCGGCGGGTGGCGGCCCGTCCTCGCGACCCTCCTCGCCGCGGAACCCGGGCGGCCCGTCGTCACGGCCGACGGCGGGCCGTACGGGCGGCCGCCCGGCGCCCCGTACGACGGGAGCGGGGCGGCGGCCCTCCCGGCCGGACCCGCGGCTGATGCGGCAGCGGCTGATCGTCTTCGTCGTGGTGACGCTGATCGTGGCCCTGGGGATCGCCGCCGCCCAGAAGCTCTGAGGCGGCTACGCCTCGCGGCCGTGCGGGGGACGGGTCGCGTAGAACGCCACCGCGGAGGCCGCGGCCACGTTGAGGGAGTCGATGCCCTCGGCCATCGGGATCCGGACCCATTCGTCGGCGGCCCGCAGCGCGTGGGTCGACAGGCCGTGCCCCTCCGAGCCCAGCATGATCGCGCAGCGTTCGAAGCGCTCCGGCGGGACCTGGTCCAGGGGGGTGGCCTTGGGGCTCGGCGTCATGGCCAGGATGCGGTAGCCCGCCTCCCGGACCTTCTCCAAGTCGGCGGGCCAGGAGTCGAGGCGGGCGTACGGCACCGAGAACACCGAGCCCATGGACACCTTGATGGCCCGCCGGTACAGCGGGTCGGCGCAGTCCGGGGACAGGAGTATCGCGCTGATGCCGAGGGCGGCCGCGCTGCGGAACGCGGCGCCCAGGTTGGCGTGGTCGACGAAGCCCTCGAAGACCGCGATGCGCTGGCCGGCACCCTCCCCCGCCAGCAGCTCGGAGGCCTCGGGCAGCGGCTTGCGCTGCATCGAGGCGAGGGCGCCCCGGTGCACGTGGTAGCCGGTGACGCGTTCGGCGAGCTCCGGGCTGACGGCGTAGACGGGTGCGGGGAGTTCGTCGATGACGTCGCGCATGACGTCGACCCACTTGGCGGACAGCAGCATCGAGCGCATCTCGAACCCGGCGTCCTTGGCCCGTCTGATGACCTTCTCGCCCTCGGCGATGAACAGGCCCTCCTCGGGTTCGCGGCGGCGCCGCAGCTCCACGTCGGTCAGGCCGGTGTAGTCCCGCAGGCGCGGGTCGTCGGGGTCTTCGACGGTGATGAGATCAGCCACAGGGTGATACTGCCTTGTCCTGGGTGTGGTGCCAACGTCCCTGTCGGGCGCCGGGAGTTCAGTGGGTCGGGGGTGTGGGGGCGGCTTCCGCGACCCGTACGACGTCGCCGATGACGATGACGGCGGGCGGACGGACGTCCTCGGCGCGGACCCGCTCGCCGACGGTGGCGAGGGTGGCGTCGACGCGGCGCTGGGCGGCGGTGGTGCCCTCCTGGACGACGGCGACCGGGGTGTCGGCCGGGCGTCCGTGGCGGACCAGGGCCTCGGCGATCAGGCCGATCTTGTCGACGCCCATCAGGACCACCAGCGTGCCGGTGAGCTTGGCGAGGGAGGCCCAGTCCACGAGCGATCGCGGGTCGTCAGGACCGACGTGCCCGCTGACCACGGTGAACTCGTGGGCCACGCCCCGGTGGGTGACCGGGATGCCGACGGCGGCGGGCACCGAGATGGAACTGGAGATGCCGGGGACCACGGTGCAGGGGATCCCCTCCTCGGCGAGCGCCTGGAGCTCCTCCATCCCCCGTCCGAAGACGTACGGGTCCCCGCCCTTGAGCCGGACGACGGCCTTGCCCGCCTTGGCGTGCTCGACCAGGGCGTTGTTGATGGCCTCCTGGGCCATGTAGCGGCCGTACGGGATCTTCGCGGCGTCGATGACCTCGACGTGCGGCGGGAGTTCGTCGAGCAGGTCGCGGGGGCCCAGCCGGTCGGCGATGACGACGTCGGCCTCGGCGAGCAGGCGGCGGCCGCGGACGGTGATCAGGTCCGGGTCACCGGGGCCGCCGCCGACGAGGGCGACACCGGGCGTGCCCTGGGGACGGCCGCGGTGGGCGGGGGCGGTGAGGGTGCCGTCGCGCAGCCCCTCGACGACGGCGTCGCGGACGGCGGCGGAGCGGCGCGGGTCGTTGCCGGTGAGCACCGCAACGGTCACGCCCTCCACGCGGCCGGTGGCCGGGGTCCAGGCGGTGGCGGCGGAGGCGTCGTCCGCGCGGACGCACCAGACCCGCTCGCGTTCGGCCTCGGCGGAGGCCTGCTCGTTGACCTCGCGGTGCTGGGTGGCGATCAGCGCGTACCAGGCGCCGGCGAGGTCGCCGTCCCGGTAGCGGCGACGCTCCCAGCGGATCTCTCCGGTCTCGGCCATGGCGTCGACGGAGGGGGTGGCGGAGGGAGAGATGAGGAGGACGTCGGCACCGGCCGCGACGAGCGCCGGCAGCCGGCGCTGGGCGACCTGGCCGCCGCCGATGACGACGACGCGCCGGCCGGCGAGGCGGAGTCCTACGGGGTAGGCGGGGTGTGCCGGGATTGCCATGGCGGTTGCGGCTCCTGGTGCGGCGGGTCTGCGGGCCGCTGCTGCGCTGGAGCGGCTTGTCTTGTGGTGCGGTTGAGTCGGGGCGTGACGTGCGCCTTTGCTGTCCGGGTCCACGATAAGGCCCCGGGCCCGCCTGCCGGGCCCGGGGCCCGGTGACGCACGCCGCACCGGTCGGCCGCCCCCGGCCGGCTCCGGGCTCCGCCCGCGCCCGCGCCCCACACACCGCCGATGCCGGACGGCCGTCGGCCCCCAGAAGGCCCGGCCGCCACCGTCAAGCCCCGGGAAACGCTCCCGAGAGCCCCTTCCGCCCGTCCCGCAGAACCCCTGACGGCCGGCTGCTGACCCGCCCCCGTCCCGGGCTCCGCCCGGCCGGCCCGCACGAAAACGCCGCGTGCCGGAACGGGCCCGGCACCTCTGACGGTGCCCTCACCGAAACCGCCCCTCGGCAACCGGCCCCGCATCTCTGACGGGCCCGTGGCGCAATGGGCCCCCTGGCCGTTCCTCCGGGGCTTCCCGGCTGTCTGTTGGCATTCCGGGGCGGGTCGGTAGGTCAAGGGTGGCCGAAGGCCATCGCATCGCGACGCGACGACGAAGGAGGAGCGCCCTTGAGGCCCCGGAAGGACAACGGGCGGCAGGGAAACCCCTGCCACGCACCCGCCCCCGGTCCACCACGCCGGGCCCCTCGGACCGCGGCCGCACAGCGCGGCTCGCCGTTGCCGAGCACAGCGGTTGGACGCCCGCCGGGAGCAGCGAGGCTGAACTCGCCGGGAAACGGCGCCTGGCCCCGCCCGGCGCTCGGGCGGCGTCGGCGGGGCCGGACCGGGCAGGTCGGTCCGACCCGAACCAGGTCAAGCCGGACCAAAACAAGCCGACCCGAGGACACCCGAGGACACCCGAGCCGACCCGACCCGACCCGAGGACACCCGAGCCGACCCGACCCGACCCGAGGACACCCGAGCCGACCCGACCCGACCCGAGGACACCCGAGTCGACCCGGGTTACTTCTCCGTGACGCCGGCCGAGTCGAACGTGGCGACCTCGTGCATCGCCCGGGCCGCGCTCTGGACCAGCGGGAGGGCCAGCAGGGCGCCCGTGCCCTCGCCGAGGCGGAGGTCCAGGTCGACCAGGGGGCGCAGCCCCAGCTTGTTCAGGGCGGCGACGTGCCCCGGCTCCGCGCTCCGGTGGCCGGCGATGCACGCCGAGAGGGCCTCCGGGGCGATGGCCCGGGCCACCAGGGCGGCCGCACCGGCGCTGACGCCGTCGAGGACCACCGGCGTGCGCAGGGAGGCGCCGCCGAGGATCATGCCGACGATCGCCGCGTGCTCCAGGCCGCCGATGGCCGCGAGGACGCCGATCGGGTCGGCCGGGTCGGGCTGGTGGAGTTCCAGGGCGCGCCGGACGACGTCGACCTTGCGGGCGTGTGTCTCGTCGTTGATGCCGGTGCCGCGGCCGGTGACCTCCGACGGGTCGGCGCCCGTGAACACCGAGATGAGGGCCGCGGACACCGTGGTGTTGGCGATGCCCATCTCACCGGTCAGCAGTGCCTTGTTGCCGGCGGCGACGAGGTCGCGGGCGGTCTCGATGCCGACCTCGATGGCCGCGACGGCCTCCTCGCGGGTCATCGCCGGCCCGGCCGTGAGGTCGGCCGTGCCCGGCCGGACCTTGCGGGGCAGGAGGCCGGGGGTGGCGGGGAGCTCGCCGGCGACGCCGACGTCGATCACGCAGACCTCGGCGCCGACCTGGTTGGCGAAGGCGTTGCAGACCGCGCCGCCGCCGAGGAAGTTGGCGACCATCTGCGTGGTGACCTCCTGGGGCCACGGGGTGACGCCCTGGGCGTGCACACCGTGGTCGCCCGCGAAGATAGCGACCGCCGCGGGCTCCGGGATGGGCGGCGGGCAGACCCGGGACAGGCCGGCCAGCTGCGCCGAGATGATCTCCAGCATGCCGAGCGCGCCGGCGGGCTTCGTCATCCGCTTCTGACGCTCCCACGCCTCGCCCAGCGCCTTCGCGTCGAGCGGGCGGATGCTGGCGACGGTCTCGGAGAGCAGGTCGTGCGGCTCCTCCCCGGGCAGCGCGCGGCGCCCGTACGTCTCCTCGTGGACGACCCATGCCAGCGGCCGGCGCTGCGACCAGCCGGCCTGCGCGAGCTCGGGCTCGTCGGGGAACTCGTCGACGTAGCCGACGCACAGGTAGGCGACGACCTCCAGGTGTTCGGGGAGGCCGAGTTCGCGCACCATTTCGCGCTCGTCGAAGAAGCTGACCCAGCCGACGCCGAGGCCTTCGGCGCGCGCGGCGAGCCAGAGGTTCTCGACGGCGAGGGCGGAGGAATAGGGGGCCATCTGCGGCTGGGTGTGCCGGCCGAGGGTGTGGCGGCCGCCGCGCGTGGGGTCGGCGGTGACGACGATGTTGACCGGGGTGTCGAGGATGGCCTCGATCTTCAGTTCCTTGAACTGCTTCGCCCGGCCCTTGGGCAGCGACTTGGCGTAGGCCTCGCGCTGGCGCTGGGCGAGTTCGTGCATCGCCCGGCGGGTCTCGGCGGAGCGGATGACGACGAAGTCCCAGGGCTGGGAGTGGCCGACGCTGGGCGCGTGGTGGGCGGCTTCCAGGACGCGCAGCAGCACCTCGTGCGGGATCGGGTCGGTGCGGAAGCCGTTGCGGATGTCGCGGCGCTCGCGCATGACGCGCAGCACGGCCTCGCGCTCGGCGTCGGCGTAGCCGGGGGCGGGCTCGCCCGGGGACGGCTCCACCGGCGCGTCGGCGGCCGGTTCCTCGTCGGCGGGCTCGTCGGCGGCGGCCTGCTCGGCCGGCACGGCCCCGTCGGCCGGGGCCCCGGCCGCGGCGGCGGGGACCGGCTCGGGCCCTGCCGCGGGGGCTCCGGCGGCAGCGGCCGGCTCCTCGGCCGCTGCGACCACGGCGACGGCCTCATCAGCCGCGGCAGGCTGGACGGCGGCTTCCGCGGGCTGCGGCTGGGGCTCGGGCTGCGCCTCCGGCTCGGCGGCGACGGGGGCGGCGGGATCCGCCACGGCGGCAGCGGCGGCCACGGCTTCGGCGGCCAAGGGCTCCACGGGCTCCGCAGCCTCTGCGGGGGCGGCGTCGGCGGGCTCTGCCGGGGCAGGGGCGACGCCCACGTGCTGCTCGGGGGCTGCAGCGACCGGATCGGGTTGCGGCTGCGGCTCCTGCGGGGTCACCACGCCCTCGGGGGCCTCGGCGGCCACCACCGGGGCCTCGACGGCCTCGGGCGCGGCGGCGGGCTCCTCCGGCACGGCAACGGCCCCGAGCGCGGGCGCGGGCACGGCAACGGCCTCGGGGGCTGCGGCCTGCTCCGGCGCGGCCACGACGTCCGGGGCGGGCGCGGCTTCGGCCTCGGGGGCGGGCTGCGGCTGCTCCGGCTGGGCCGCAGCGGCCTCGGCGGTGGCCGGCTGCTCGGGCCCGACGGCCACGACGGGCTGGACGGCCTCGGCCGGCTGAGCGGCGTCGGCCGGCTGAGCTGCCTGGGCGGGGACGGCCCCACCGGCCTGGGCGGGGACGGGCCCACCGACCTCGGCGGGGACGGCCCCACCGGCCTGGGCGGGAACGGGCCCACCGACCTCGGCGGGCTGACCGGCCTGGGCCGGGACGACGGCCTCGGCCACGGCCACGGCCACGGCCGGAACGACCGTCTCGGCGACAGCCACGGGCTGCTCGGCGGTAGCCACCGGCTGTGCCACCGCGGGGGCCTGCTCCGCCGCCCACGGCGCGCCGGCCTGCGGCGGGAGCTCGCCGAGCTGCGGCCCGGCGGGTACGCCGCCTTCCGCGCGCGGCACGTCGAGGTACTCGGGGCCGATGGTCGGCGGTCCGGCCTGGGCCACCGGCGCCGGGGGCACCGGCGTACCGGCCGGCGGCGTGGCGGTGGCGACCGGCGCGGGGGCGGGGGCCGTCGGCATCGGGGCCGTCGGGGCGGCGGGGGCCGTCGGCGCCATCGGGGCGGCCGGGCCGCGGTCGGCGAGCGAGCGGACGATACCGGCGCCGTTGGTGGCCTCCGGGACGGGCGGGCCCATGTGCAGCGGCCGGCGGGCGGGGCCCCCCGGCGGGACCGGGCCGATCGGGGAGGCCGGGGCGCCCGTGGGCGGCGGCACCACGAGGCCGCCGAGGTCGAGGGCACCGGAGTCGCGGCCGCCGGCCTCGTGCGCGCCGAGGGTGTACGCGGCCTCGCCTGCGGCGGGGTCGGGGAAGGCGGGCGCGGCGTGGCCGGGGTCCGTGTAGCCGGCCTGGGCCTGTGCCATCGCCTGGGCCTGTGCCATGGCCTGCGCCTGGGCGTCGGCGTAGTCGGTGTAGTCGGCGTAGGGCGCGTCGCCGTAGGAGGTCTCGACGGGGAAGACGGGCGCCGGCGGGACGATCTGCGGGTCGCTCCAGGCGCCGCCCTGGCCGTGCCCGCTCGGCATCAACAGCAGTTCTTCGTCCTCCGGCTCGGCCGGGTTGTCCACGAGGTCCTGGAAGGCGTAGCCCCCCGGGACGGGAGCGGGGACGGAGCCCGGATGCGGGACCGGAGCCGGAATGCCCTGCTGATCCACCATGCCCGCGTTGTCCGGGAGCCCCTCGCCCGGTACCTGGCCGGCGTCAGTCATGCGTACCCCTCGCCCATCGTGTTGCCTCTTCGATCGCCCGGCGCCCACATGACCCAACGAGCGGGGTCGCCGTGGGACGCGTGCGTCGTGCCTACGCGTACGTCCCGTGCGACAACCAGTAAGCATTGTCGCGCCCGTTCGCCACCATGGCGGCCAGAACCGCCACGGTCCGCTGTGGACTGCGCCACGTCGCGCGTCTTGTCCTGCCGCCTCCCCCGGGCATACCAGGGCAGTACGACGATCGGCCAGCCTACCGCGGGCTCAGGCCTGGCGGATCACCGGGCGTTCGGCTGCCAGGAGGAACACCACGGAACGGTCCTGTTCCGTCCAGGTGCGGGTGTCCAGGCCGACGGCCTGGAGCAGGGCGCATTCGACGGTGTACCCGCCTTCGGCCAGGGCGCGTCCGATGGCTTCGGCTTCGTCGCGGGTGGAGGCGTGGCTGACGATCCGCTCGGGGCGCCGGTCCGCGACGGCCGCGACGACCGCGGCTCCCCCGCCGCCGACGCGGACGACGTCCGGTTCGGGGAGGTCCTCCAGGACGTGCGGGGCGCGCCCCGGGACGACTTGGAGCTGTACGCCGCGCGCGCGGGCGGCCGTGGCGGCGCGTTCGCAGGCGCGCGGGTCGGCGTCGACGGCGATGACGGCGGCGCCGAAGGCGGCGGCTTCCACGGCGAAGGCCCCGGAGCCGGATCCGATGTCCCAGACGAGGTCGCCGGTGCGCGGGCCGAGCCGGGCGAGCTGGGCGGCGCGCAGCGGGGCCGATTCCCCTTCCGCGCTGTGGGGCAGGGGGTGGGCCCAGCCGCGTTCTCCGGTACGAGCCGGGTTCTGGCCGAGCAGCCAGGGCGGGTCGGCGGCCACGGCCCGACCGCCGATGACGATGACGACGTTGGGGTTGCGCCAGCCGTGGTCGGGGGCCTTGTCGGAGGTGACGACGGTGACCTGCTCGCGCTCGGTGCCGAGTTCCTCGCAGATGACGAAGGTGCGGTGGACCGGGCCCAGCAGCAGGGCGAGTTCGGCGGGGCCGGCGCCGGGCGAGGTGAGGACGGCGACCTTGCCGTGGGCGCGGCAGACGTTGACGGCGCGGCGCAGGGTGCGGGGGGTGGCGACGACGACCTGGGCGTCGTCCCAGGGCATGCCGGCGCGGGCGAAGGCGGCGGCGACCGAGGAGACGGCGGGGACGACTTCGACTTCGAGGCCGTATTCGGGGGCGCGCAGGGTGCGGACGGCGCCGAAGAAGCCGGGGTCGCCGTCGGCGAAGACGACCGCGCTGCCGCGGTGGCCGGCGATGCGGCGGGCGGCGAGGCCGAGGCTGCCGAGGCGGATGCGTTCGGCTGCGGGCGGAACCTCGGGCAGTGCGAGGTGGTGGGCGGCGCCGGCCACGAGGGTGGCGGCCGAGAGCGCGGAACGGGCGGCCGCGGTCAGGGGCGAACCGTCCCAGCCGATCACCGTGACCCGGTCGGCCATCGTCGTCTGTCTCCTGGGGTGGGGGCGGGCGAGGTGTCATGGGGGCCGGGCAGGTCGAGACTACCCGGCCGCCGGTCAGTTCCAGTCGGCGCAGACGCGGTGGCCGCCCGCGTCGGCCCGGTGGACGACGGCGTTTCCGTAGCCTTCATGGCCGCCGTACTCGTCCGCGTCCTCCAGGTCTTCGGGGAGGAGGCTCCAGACGATGAGGTCGGTTCGGGTGTCGGTCCAGGAGCCGTCGGCGCTCTGGGCGCGCGCTATCCATGCGTTGCGCAGGACGCCTTCGCTGATGCAGCCGATCTTCTGGGCGACCTGCTGGGAAGCCGTGTTGTCGGCGGCGGTGCGGACCTCCAGGCGTTCGAAGCGCTGGTCCCGGAAGAGCCATTGGGCGACGGCGAGTACGGATTCACTGGCGTAGCCCTCGCCCCGGGCCCAGGGGGCCGTCACGTAGCCGGCCTCGGTACTGCGGGTGCGCCAGTCGGTGTTCTTGAGGTGCACGGTGCCGACGAGGCGCTGGGTGAGGAACTCGGAGACGGCGAAGACGATGCCGCGGCCCTCGGCGCGTTCCGCGTGGGAGTAGCGGGTGGCCCAGGCGTGGGCGTCGGCGTGCGTGTAGGGGTGCGGCAGGGAGGTCCAGGCGGTGACCTGCTCGTCGTTCATCATGTCGGCGAGCGCGGTGACGTCTTCCAGGTCGAAGGGGCGCAGCACCAGCCGGTCCGTGCTGATGGTGACGTCCGGGAAGGTGGTAGTCATGCGCAGCTCCATGCCTGAGAGGTGGGGCGACCGTGGTGCGGGACCGAGTGTGCGGGGGCGCCGTCGTGCGGGCCGTCCAGCCACAGCATGCAGCATCGCCGGGCTGATGTGCATGGCCGCCCCTGCCCGGAAGCGGGCAGGCCGCGGCCCCGCGCGCCGTCGGTGGCGTGCGGGGCCGTGTGCACTGGTGGCGCGGGGTGCGCCGGGTGCGGTGGGTACCGCGGGTCAGGAGACCGGGGTGGCGGCGGCGGGGACGACCGACCCCTGGTACTTCTCCTCGATGAACTTCTTGACCTCATCGGAGCCGAGGAGCCGGGCGAGCTTCTCGATCCGCGGGTCCTTCTCGTTGCCGGCCTTGACCGCGAGGAAGTTGGCGTACGGGTTGCCCTCGGCCTTCTCCAGGGCCAGGGCTTCCTTGGCGGGCGAGAGCTTGGCCTCCAGGGCGTAGTTGCCGTTGATGACGGCGGCGTCGACGTCGTTGAGGGCGCGCGGCACGGTGGCGGCTTCCAGCTCCTTGAACTCCAGGCCCTTCTTGTCGGTGATGTCGGACAGCTTGGCGCTGGTGCCGACGCCTTCCTTGAGGGTGATCAGGTTGTTCGCGGCGAGGAGCTGGAGGGCGCGGCCCTCGTTGGTGGTGTCGTTGGGGACGGCGATGGTCTGGCCCGGCTTGATGTCGGCGAGGGTCTTGACCTTCTTGGAGTACAGGCCGAGGGGCTCCAGGTGCACGTTCGCGACGGGCACGATGTGGGTGCCGTTCTTCTTGTTGAAGTCGTCGAGGTACGGCTTGTGCTGGAAGTAGTTGGCGCCGACCTGGCCCTGCTCGGTGGCGGTGTTGGGCAGGACGTAGTCCGTGAACTCCTTGACCTCCAGCTTGAGGCCTTCCTTGGCCGCGAGCTCGTCCTTGACGAAGTTCAGGATGTCGGCGTGCGGGCTCGGGGAGGCCGCGACGACGAGGGGCTTGGTCTCGTCGGCCTTGCCGTCGGCCTTCGCGGAGGACGGGTCCGAGGCGCTGCCGCAGGCGGTGAGGCCCAGGGCGAGCGCGGCGGAGGCGGCGGCGATGGCGGTGAGCTTGATGTTCTTACGCACGAAGAGTGCCTTTCATGTGGTGCAAGTGCGCAGGTCGTGCGCGGGACTTGCGGGTGGTGGCCCAAGCACGACAAGTGCGGGCTCTGTGGGGGGTGGGGTTCGTGGGGTGGGGGCTGCGGGGGTGGTGCGCAGGTCCGGGTGGCGGTCAGGCCGTGCGGCCCCGGCGCGCGAGGAGGCGGACCACGCCGTCGCCGATGAGCTGGATGACCGTGACGATGGCGATCAGGATGACCACGGTGGCGATCATGAATCCGGTCTCGAAGCGCTGGAAACCGTAGGTGACGGCCTTGGAGCCGAGGCCTTCGCCGCCGACCGCGCCGGCCATGGCGGAGTAGCCGACGAGGGTGATCAGGGTGGTCGTGACGCCGGCGACCAGCGAGGGCAGGGCCTGCGGGAGCAGCACCTTGCCGACGATGGTGGGGATGCCGCCGCCCATGGACTCGACGGCCTCGACGAGGCCGTGGTCCACCTCGCGGACGGCCGTCTCGACGAGGCGGGCGAAGAAGGGGACGGCGCCGATGGCGAGCGGGACGATCATCGCGGTGGGGCCGATGAAGGTGCCGACGACGGCGGTGGTGACCGGGATCAGGGCGATCAGCAGGATGATGAACGGCAGCGAGCGGCCGATGTTCACGATGACGCCGATGACCTTGTTGAGCGGCCGGTTCTGCAGGAGGCCGCCCTTGTCGGTGAGGACGAGGAGGATCCCGAGGGGCAGTCCGCCGAGGACCGTGACCAGGGTGGACCACAGGACCATGTAGAGGGTGTCGTACGTGCCCTGGGTGAGCAGGGGCTGCATCTCGGACCAGGTCACTGGGCACCATCCTTGACGAGCTGGGCGAGCTCGGCGTCTGCGTCTTCGGCTGCGGCCGCGGCATCGACCGCGGCTGCGGGGGTGTCGGCGTCGTCGACGATCTCGACCTGGAGGCCCTGCTCGCGCAGGAAGCCCACCGGGACGACGTTGTCCTCGTACCGGCCGGGGAGTTCGATGCGCATGCGGCCGATCTGGCGGCCGGCGACGGTGTCCATCGCGGCGCCGAGGATCGAGATGTCGATGTTGTACGTGCGCGACAGCTGGGAGATGACCGGCTGGGTGGCGGATTCGCCGTGGAAGGTGACGTCGACGACGGTGCGGTCGGGGCCGCTGGCGTCCCCGCTGACGGGGAAGAGTTCGGCGGCGAGTTCGGAGCCGGGGGTGGCGAGCAGTCCGGCGACGGTGCCGGTCTCGACGATCCGGCCCTTCCTCATCAGGGCGGCGGAGTCACAGATCGTCTTGACGACGTCCATCTCGTGCGTGATGAGCAGGACGGTCAGGCCGAGCTGGCGGTTGAGGTCGCGCAGCAGCTGGAGGATGGAGCGGGTGGTCTCGGGGTCCAGGGCGCTGGTGGCTTCGTCGGAGAGGAGCACCTTGGGGTCGCCCGCCAGGGCGCGGGCGATGCCGACGCGCTGCTTCTGGCCGCCGGAGAGCTGGCCGGGGTAGGCCCCGGCCTTGTCCGCGAGGCCGACGAGGTCGAGGAGTTCGAGGGCCCTGCGGGAGCGCTCGCGGCCGGGGACGCCGAGGATCTCCAGGGGGAGCTCGATGTTGGCCCGGACGGTCCGCGAGGACAGCAGGTTGAAGTGCTGGAAGACCATGCCGATGCGGCTGCGGGCCTCGCGGAGCTCGCGGCCGGCGCGGCGGCCGCGGCCCGCGAGGGCGGTCAGGTCGACGCCGTCGACGGTCACGGTGCCGGAGGTGGGGCGCTCCAGCAGGTTGACGCAGCGGATGAGGGAGGACTTGCCGGCGCCGCTCTGGCCGATGACTCCGAAGACCTCGCCCTCGCGGACGTGGAGGTCGACGCCGTCCAGGGCGGTGACCTCGCGGCCACGGGACTGGTAGACCTTGGTGAGGCCCGATGTGGTGATCACAGGAATTCCGTCGCTGTCGAGTGCGCGGCACAGACTGGTGCCGGCCGGGCACGGGGCAAACATCTGGGGCGCGATACGGGTCGAACCGGAAGATTTCGGCGGTTTCCACGCATGCGCGGGGCGGGAGCTATCCGTTCCGTTTCCTGCCACTACCGTCGGTGCGGCGGCGGGCCGGACGGGCTCGGCCGGTCTCGCTTCGGGGCGCGAGACGGGTGGAGAGGGGCCCTCAGAAGGCGCACATTCGACACATACAACGAGCACCGGGCGTCATCGTCGCCTCGGTCGCAAGGGTGCGGCTGCTCGTCGTGGTCATGGGCCCCAGTAAAGCAGACCCGCCCCTTGAGCGATCAAAGACGTCCGGATAGCGGACATGGACCGTCTACATACCGGACGTCCTCGGCCTCACCGCGCCCCGTCCCGGGCTCGTTCCACCCACACTGACCTGCACGGACGCCGGCGAGCAGGACGTGCGGGACGAGGCGACGCCGGTACGGCACAGGCGTCCGCTGTGGTCAAGACCACTACCGACGCCTGCAGGGCCGGAACGGGCACGGACGCGGGCCGTGCTGCGGGTGGGCGCGGGGGCGGGCGCGGCGGACGGGGAGGCCCGTAATACGCTCGCTGCATGCTCGACGCCCTGACGGTCGCCCTCGGAGCGGCCGCCCTCGCCCTCGCCGCCTGGTGCGGCTTCGCCGCGCTGCGGGACCAGCCCACCAAGGACTGGCACTTCATCGGCATGGGCGTGGTGAGCCTGCTGGCCCTCGCCCAGCTGGTGGTGGGCGTGGTCATGCTGGCCCGCGGCGGGGAGCCCGACGAGGGCTCGGTGATCTTCGTGGCCTATCTGCTGGGCGCCTTCGCCGCGGTCCCGGCCGCCGGGCTGCTCTCGCTGACCGAGCGGACCAAGTGGGGTTCGGTGACGGTGGCCGCCGGCGCGGTCGTCCTCGCCGTGCTCGAAGTACGGCTCTACGACATCTGGGGGACCCCCGGTGCCTGACACCGACATGACCGCCGAGCCGGTCGGCGGGACCGCTCCCGCGGCGCGCGAGCGGCTGGTCTCCGGGCCCGGGCTGCTGCTGGTCTGGGTGTACGGCGTGATCACGGTCGGCGCGGTCTCGCGCTCCGTCTACCAGATGTCCACCGAGTTCGACCGGGCGCCGCTGCCGTACGCACTGACCGGCCTGGCCGCGCTGGTCTACTGCTTCATCACGTACTCGCTGGTGCGCGGCGGGGAGACCGCCCGCAAGGCGGCGCGGGTGTGCTGCGCCGCCGAGCTCGCCGGTGTGTTGGTCGTGGGGACGTGGACGGTGGTGCGCCCCGAGTCCTTCCCCGACTCCACCGTGTGGTCGCAGTTCGGCATGGGATACCTGTTCATCCCGGTGATCCTGCCGGTCACCGGGATGCTCTGGCTGCGCGTCAGGCGCTGACCGCGAAGTCGGCGGCGCCCGCCTCCTTCTCCAGGACCAGGAGCTTCACGCCGTCGCTGGCGGTGCGTCCGCCGACCTGTACGTAGCCGGCGTTGCGGTACAGGCGCAGGTTGGACTCGCTCTTGTGGCCGGTGTGCAGACGGAATCGGGCGGGCGCGCCGTCGTGGGACGCGAGGGCCTCCTCGACGGCGCGCAGCAGGCGCGAGCCGAGGCCGTGGCCCTGGAGGCGCGGGTGCACGCAGAGCTTGGCGATCCGGCCGGTGCGCTCCTCGTCGACGCTGCCGCGTACGGAGCCGACCACCTCGTCGCCGAGCCGGGCGACGAGCACGGTGTCGGACGCGAGCTCCGCCTTGAGGGAGTCCAGGGTCTGGGTGAGCGGCTGGATGCGGTAGTTCCCGTACAGCTCGGCCTCGCGCTGGAAGGCCAGGTACTGGAGTTTGAGGATCTGCTCGCTGTCCTCGTCGACCGCCGCCGAAATGGTCACGCTCATGCCCATATGCGCACGCCTCCCGCTCACCTGTAGCCCGTTGGTCTACCGCTCCCTTCCCCGAAGGCGAGGAGCCGCAACCTCCGACGCGAGCATTCTGCGCAGACATCCCAGGCAGCGGGAACGGACCGGTCCCAAACTTCCTTGTGAGATACCCAACTCCCCTGCGATTTCACGGTAAGTCAAGTCTCTCGGCGAGAGAAGTGCCTGCATGAGCTCCGGGCAGCGTCCGGGCAATCGGGCGACAGCCGATCGGAGGGCCTGCCCCTCCTCCCGGTGCAGCAGGGCCTCTTCGGGGGCGGCGCCGGCATTACCCGGGCGGCAGCCGTCCACGAAGTGGTGGCGGGAGCCGTACGGGACCTCCCGGCGGGCGCGGCGGCGGGCGACACGGGCCTCGGCGCGCACCGCCCGGCGCAGCCAGCGGGCCGGCTCGGTGGGGGCGGGGCCGTATTCCAGCAGCCTGACCCAGACGGCCTGTTCCAGGTCGGCCGCGTCCACGCCGGTGCCGGGGGCCTCCGCGGCCGCCTCGGCGGAGAGCAGCGGGCCCAGTTGGTTCAGAAGATCGGAGTCCTTCAGCAGGTCCATGCCGGGCGGGACGCGCGGGCCGTGCCGGGCGGTTTCCCCGCCCGGCACAGCTCACCCGAAGGCGTTGTTCCGGTTGTTGGTCGACACCTGCTGGCGGCCCGGCGCGAGCCGGAGCGGCGCGGGCCGGGTCGGCACGGGCCGGGGCACGCCGGGCCTGCGGCTAGCGTCCGCGGCCGGGGCGGAAGGCCTCCGCCGCGAGCAGACCGGTGTCCGGGTGATCGGTGAAGATGCCGTCGATGCCCTGCTCGAAGTACGTCCGGAAGGCGCCGAAGGCGTCGCCGTACGCGGCCGGGTCGGTGCCCTTGCGGTACTCGGCGGGCAGGAAGTTGTTCTCGTTGCGCGCGGTGTAGGGGTGCAGCACGAGGCCCTGCGCGTGGGCGTCCTTGACCAGGGTGGTCGGGGTCCCGAGCCGGCCGGCCGCGTCGCGCGGCACGATCAGGTCCAGGGTGGGGCCGATGCCCTGGGCGAAGCCGGCGATCCACTTCAGCCCCGCGGGCTTGACCAGGTCGGCGACCGTGCGCGGGTCCCCGGCCTGTTCGAAGTCCCAGGGGCGGGTGTTCGCGGCGCCCAGCAGGACCACGCGGGGCGCCGCCACCAGCCGGGCGAGGCGCTGGATGCTGGAGGGCTCGAAGGACTGGAGGAAGACGGGGGCGTTGCGGCCGTCGCGGCCGTAGCGGCGCAGCAGCCGGGCGAGGGGCTCTTCCAGGCCGAGGCCGAGGGAGCGGAAGTAGCTGGGGTGCTTGGTCTCGACGTGCAGCCAGACGCGCTTGCCGCGCCGCTTGCCCTCCCGGTCGGCCCAGCGCAGCACCTCTTCGAAGGTGGGCACCTCCCAGCGGCCGTCGTAGAGGGTGTTGCGCTGGCGGAGGGCGGGGATGCGCTCCTTGGCGCGGAGGGTCTTCAGCTCGGCGAGGGTGAAGTCCTCGGTGAACCAGCCGGTGACGGCGACCCCGTCGACGGTCTTGGTGGTGCGCCGGGAGGCGAACTCGGGGTGATCGGCGACGTCCGTGGTCCCGCCGATCTCGTTCTCGTGCCGGCACACCAGGTGTCCGTCCCGGGTGGGGACGAGATCCTGCTCTACGACGTCCGCGCCCAGGTCGAGGGCGAGTGCGTACGAGCCGAGGGTGTGCTCGGGCCGGTAGCCGCTGGCCCCGCGGTGGCCGATGACCAGCGGGACGGGCAGGTCCTTGTACCCGCCGCCCTGGCGGGCCTGCCCGGACCCGGCCGCCTCCGCCGAACCGGCCGCCTCCGCGGGCTCCGCCGCGTGCGCGGATCCGGCGCCGAGCCCGGCCATGCCGGCGCCCGCCGCCAGGACGGCCGCCCCCAGGACCGTCCGCCGTGCTGCCCCACCCTGCGTCATCAGTGCCACTCCCGTCGTCTGAAGGGCCCGCTGCCCGGCTCGGTCGGCGGGTCCGGCGGCCCGGATCGGCCTGCCGATGGTAGGCAGCGGCCGGTGGCGGGCAGGGGGGTACCGGCCGAACATGGCGCAAACGCGTGTCAACACGAGGTTTCGACCTCGTGAACCCGATGTGCGATCGCACCTGACCCACGAGTATCGTCCTCACCTGCACGGCCGCCGTGTCGTGCGAAGCCGCTTCTCGATGCCGGAGGGCTCACGTTGTTCCGTACCGCGCTCATCAAGGCCACCGTCGGACCGGTCATGCGCACGATGTTCCGCACCCGTGTGGAGGGCATCGAGAACATCCCCGGCTCCGGCCCGGTGATCCTGGCGGGCAACCACCTCACCTTCATCGACTCCATGATCCTGCCGCTGGTGTGCGACCGCACGGTCCACTTCATCGGCAAGGACGAGTACGTCACCGGCAAGGGCGTCAAGGGCCGCGCCATGGCGTGGTTCTTCACCGGCGCCGGCATGATCCCGGTGGACCGGGACGGCGCCAACGGCGGGGTCGCCGCCCTCATGACCGGCCGGCGGATCCTGGAGGAGGGCAAGATCTTCGGCATCTACCCGGAGGGCACCCGCTCCCCCGACGGCCGCCTCTACCGCGGCCGCACCGGCATCGCCCGCCTGACGCTGATGACCGGCGCCCCCGTGGTCCCGTTCGCCATCGTCGGCACCGACAAGCTCCAGCCCGGCGGCAAGGGCATGCCCCGCCCGGGCCGGGTCACCATCCGCTTCGGTGCGCCGATGGAGTTCTCCCGTTACGAGGGCATGGACCGCGACCGCTACGTGCTGCGCGCCGTCACGGACTCGGTGATGGCCGAGGTCATGAGGCTGTCGGGGCAGGAGTACGTGGACATGTACGCCACGAAGGCGAAGGCGGCCTGACCCCGGCCGCCCTACTGCCGCTGCAGTGACCGGCTGACGCCCGCCGCGGTCGTCGTGGCGAGGATCCAGCCGGTCACGATCAGCAGGTACGACAGCCACTGGCCCCAGCCGCGGGGCGCGAACGCCTGCTCCTGGCCGAATCCGATGATCGGCAGCAGCAGGTCGAGGGTGTAGAACACCGGGTTGAACTCCGGCGCCTCGCCCGCCTTCAGCGGCGGGGGCGGCCGGAGCCCGTACGCGAGCGACCCCGTCAGCAGCAGGGCCAGCAGCCAGCCCGCCGCGCGCAGCGGCCGGAACCCGTAGCCGACGGTGGCGTCCTGGAGCACCCCCCACGGACGGGTGTGCCGGGGCAGGGTGCTCCGGTGCCGCCGCAGCTTGGCGAGCTGCACCGTCCGGGCGGCGGCTTCGTCGCCGGCGGTGCGGTAGGCCGCGGCGAGCTGCTCGTAGGAGTACGGCAGGTACCCGAATTCCTCCCGCTCCAAGGCGGGCAGCCGCTCCTCGGGGGGCAGGTGCGGGGAGAGGGTGCGGTAGGTCAGGCCGGCGATGCGGATCCGGTCGGGCCAGGTCCCGGGTTCGACGTACAGCAGGTCGAGGGTGGAGCGGCGCAGGTTCACCGCACCCTGAACCGGCTCGCAGCGGTTCAGCCACAGCTCGCCGATGGTGCAGCTGGAGGCGCGCAGGGCGGTCTCGCCGGGGGCGTGGAAGCGGGCCCGGGTGAAGATGACCTGGCCGGGGATGCGGGATCCGGTCAGGTTGACCATGCCGCGGGCGTCGAGCCGGTGGGCGCGCAGGTCGGTGCCGACGGTGAGGGTCTCCGCGTGCAGGGCGATGCCGCCGGGGGCGTGGAGGCGGGCCTCGTCGAGTTGGACCTGGCCGCCGACGGTGGCGCCGTTGAGGCGCGTCTGGCCGTGGACGGTGAGTTCCATGGCGATGACGTCGGTGGCGATGTCCGCGTGGTTGAGCTGGAGCGCGGGTTCGGCGGCCGCTTCGGCGGTGTCGGGGGTTCCGGTCACGGCCCGGTCGGGGGTCCCGATCACGGCCTGCTCCAGGAAGAGCCCGCCGGATATCCGCGCGCCCTGGAGGCGGACGCGTCCGGTGATGCGGCAGCCGGAGAGCCGGAGGACGAGTTCGACGCGGAGGTTGGCGGCCCTCAGCCCGCGCAGTGCCGAGTCGGACAGGACGAGGGCGCGGAGCTGGGCCCCGTACAGGACGGGTGTGCGTTCGAACCAGCAGGCTTGGAGGCGGATGCCGTGCTCGATGGTCGCGTACGTCCAGTCGATCTTGCCGGTGATGCGGGCGCCCTTGACCGTGAGGCCGGAGACCAGCCCCTCGCCGGTGTTCCTGCCCAGCAGGAGGGCGGTGAGCACCTCGGCCCGCAGGGTCCGCTCGGCGCCCCAGGACGCGCCGTCGGCGGCGTCCTCGTCGGGGTGCTCCCGGAAGTCGACGCCCTCGCCGCGCGGGAAGGCCTCCCAGACGCGGCGTTCGGCGGGGGTCAGGTCGTTGATCTCCATCGCGGGGATGGTGGCGCGCACGCCGACGAAGTGTCAACTTCGTGCGCGACACCACCCTTTGGGATGGGAATCAGTGGTGGGCGGCGACGCCGTCCTGCAGCTTCTGCCCCTTGAGCAGGAACCAGGCGGCCCCGGCCGTGGCCAGCAGGACGAGGGCGCTGACGCCGGAGGCGTAGTGCAGGCCGTCCACGAAGGCCTCCCGGGCGGCGTCCAACAGTGCGTGGGAGGTCTCCGGGTCCAGTGACCCGGCGGCTTCGACGGCGCCGCCGAGGGATTCGTGGGCTGCCCCGGCGAGCGGCCCGGGGACCGTGTCGGGTGCGGTGAAGCCCTGGTAGACGCCGGTGACGATGGACCCGAGGAGGGCGATGCCGAGGGCGGCGCCCAGCTCGTACGCCGTCTCGGAGACGGCGGAGGCGGCGCCGGCCTGCTCCTTGGGGACGCTGGAGAGGATCACGTCGGCGGTGACGGTGAAGGAGAAGCCCGCACCGAGGCCGACGATGAGCAGGGAGGCACCGAGCAACGGGTAGCCGCTGTCCTGCCGGACCAGGGTGAGCGCGCCCAGGGCCAGGCCTATCGCCCCGAGGCCGCCGGCCACGACGGACCGGACGGAGAACCGGCGGGCCCAGTGGCCCGCGACCAGGCCGGTGACGACCGCGCCGATGGCGGCGGGCAGTTCGGCGAGGCCGGCCTCCAGCGGTTCGCGGTCCTGGACGAGCTGGAGGAACTGGGAGAGGAAGAACAGCAGGCCGGAAAGGCCGAAGACGGTGAGGAGGTCGGCGACCACGGCGCCGGAGAACCCGCGGTCCTTGAAGAGCCGCATGTCGAGCAACGGCGCGGGGAGCGTGAACTGGCGGCGGACGAAGGCGTACAGGGCGGCCGCACCGACCGCGGCGGCGAGGCCGGCGTCCCAGGTCGGGCCGTGGGTGGCGGCTTCCTTGACGGAGTAGACGACGCCGATGACGCCGACGAGGGAGAGGGCGACGCTGAGCAGGTCCCAGGGTCCGGCGACGGGGTTCTTGGACTCGGGCAGCAGCTTGATGCCGACGAGGACCAGCACGATCATCACGGGCAGGTTGATGAGGAAGACCGAGCCCCAATAGAAGTGCTGGAGCAGCGCTCCGCCGACGACGGGGCCGACGGCCGCGCCCGCGGAGGCGGTGGCGCCCCAGATGCCGATGGCGAGGCTGCGCTCCCGCGGGTCGGTGAAGATGTTCCGGATCAGCGCGAGGGTGGAGGGCATGAGGGTCGCGCCGGCCACGCCGAGCAGGGCCCGGGCCACGATCATCATCTCGGGGCTGGTGGCGTAGGCGGTGAGGACGGACACGGCGCCGAAGGCGGTGGCTCCCGTCAGGAGGAGCTTCTTGCGGCCGATCCGGTCACCGAGGGAGCCCATGGAGACGAGCAGGCCGGCGATGACGAAGGAGTAGATGTCGCCGATCCAGAGCAGCTGGGTGCCGGACGGCTTGAGGTCCTCGGAGAGGGACGGGGTGGCGAGGCCGAGGACGGTGGCGTCGACGGCGACGAGGAGGACGGCCAGCACCAGCACGGCCAGCGCGAGCCAGCGCCCGCGGCTGCCGCCCCCGCCGGTCTCCGCCCCCGTCCGGGGCTTCAGCTGCTCGGTTGCGGTCATGTCCTATCACTCCGTTGCGCGCCACCGAGCAAAAGCTCGATGATCATGTGTTGGAAGTCCTTGGCGGCCACCCGGCCGTCCATGACGGCCCAGGCGCAGGTGCCGATGAGGCCGTAGAGGGCCTCGGTGAGCCAGGCGGGGCTCAGGTCGATCCGGATGTCACCCTCCGCCTGGCCGCGCCGGAACAGCGCGCTGACGCGGGCGTCGAGCCGGGCCCATCCCTCGTTGACCTGGTCGCCCTCGAACAGCTGGTTCTCGGTGACGAGGAAGGCCAGCAACTGGGCGTTGGACTCGCTCTCGGCGACGAGCCGGCGCAGCGCCTCCACCGCGGTGCCCTCGTCGAGGCGCGCCCGGTCGAAGGCGTCCTCGAACTCGCGGATGCCGAGTTCCTCCAGGGCCCGTACGAGGGCGTCGCGCCCGGCGAAGTGCCGGTGGAGGGTCGCGCGGCCGATGCCGGCGGCGCGGGCGACCTCGTCCATCGTGGCGGTCGACTTGCGGGAGAGCAGGGCTGCGGCGTCGCGGAGCACCTGGTCACGATCCATGGCCATGAGACAACGGTACACCAAATGAGACGCCAGTGTCTCATTTTATTGCGGTGCCCTCCGGCACCGGGAAGGAAAGACTGCTCGGATGAGGACGAAACCCCTGCTCCTGATCGACGTGGACGGCCCGCTGAACCCGTACGCCGCGCAAGCCCAGCGCCGGCCGGACGGGTACACCACCCACCGGATGCGACCGACGGGCTGGACCGGGGCCGAGAGCGCGAAGCCGCTGCGCGTGTGGCTGAACCCCTCCCACGGCGCGGAGCTGCTCGCCCTGGCGGATGCGTACGACCTGGTTTGGGCGACGACCTGGAAGGACGAGGCGAACGACTGGATCGGCCCGCACCTCGGCCTGCCGCGGCTGCCGTACGTCGACTGGCCGCAGATGCACGGAAGGGCGCCCCGCGGAACCTTCTGGAAGACGCAGTACGTCCTGGAGTACGCGGACGGCCGCGAGTTCGCCTGGATCGACGACGACATCACGGACATGGACCGCGAGTACGTGGACCAGCGCCACCCCTTCCGGGCGCTGCTGATGCGCATCGACGAGCGGATCGGGCTGACCCGGCCGGACTTCGACGCCCTGGCGGAGTGGGCGGCGTGAGGCGGGGCGGGTTTTGATCGTGCTCGGCGCGCGCATTTAGCATGCGCATGCCACCCCCTGGTGATCTGCCTCCGACGAAAGCGACCCATGCGCATCCAGCGGATCCTCGCCACCACCGCCGCCCTCAGCTGCCTGGCCACCCTCGCCGCGTGCGAGGAAGGCGGCCGAACGTCCCCACCGGGCGGAGCCACCGCCACCCCCTCCGCGTCCGCCGCCCCCGCAGAAGGGCCCCTCGCCGAGGCGCAGCGCCACATGCGGCAGTTCACCTCCTGCGACGACCTGAGCGCGAAGGCCGACGACCCGCGGATGCCGCGCGGGGACTTCCCCAAGGCCGGCCAGTGGTCGGTGGCGGAGCTCGGCGTGTGCAGCGACAAGGCCGAGAAGGGCGACATCGTCATCGCCGTCCCGAAGGACATGAAGGCGTTCCAGGAGGGCTACAAGCAGTACGTCATGGACCGGATCAAGGGGGGCGACGGTGGCTACGGCCACGAGAGCCGGGTACTGATCGGCAAGGGCTTCGTCGCCTTCCCCACCGCGACCAAGTCGGCCTTGAAGCTGGTCCGCTCCGACCTGCGCGTCCTGGTCTGCAACCCGGGCGGCCGGGTCCCCGAGGGGTACAAGCGCGAGAAGCCGCTGGTGGAGGGCTGCGGGCTCACGGACTTCGTCTCCGCGGAGGACGGCTCGGGCAGCCCGAACTTCGAAATGCCGCAGGACCCGGCCGGCGACGGCTCGAAACTCGGCCAGCCGAAGAACGGCAGCCTCGGCCTCCCGCGCGCCGGCAGCATCGCCGAGCTCCGCAAGCTCGTCGGCAACAGCCTGGACTGCGAGAAGAACTTCTCCACCGATCCCGAGGCGGTGGCCATCGAGTCGATCGACTACCAGCCGGTGGTCAAGGGCAACGCGCTGGACTGGGGCGTGACCGGCCGCGCGCTGTGCGGGCAGCCGGCCGGCGAGCGGCGCGCCCACGACCTGAGCTGGCTGGACACCGTCGGAGACATGAAGAAGCTCCAGACCAAGGCCAAGGCCGCCCAGCAGGCCGACCTGAAGGACGACGGCAAGCTGAAGGCGACCGGGAGCCTGTTGCTCGTCGGCGAGAACATCGCGGTCGAGACCAATGACCCCTCGTCCCGGTTCGGTTTGTACCAGCTGCAGTTCCTGTACCTGAACTGCACCCCCGGCTTCTCCGCCCCGTCGGGGTACCGGCTGGAGAAGTCGCAGGTCGAGGGGTGCGTCCTGACCAACTACGAGCCGGACCACCCGCTGCGCTGAGCGGGCGGACCGGACGGGGCCGGACGCGACGGAGGGGCGGACGGAGCACCTGGCTCCGGCCGCCCCTCCGGGCTCCCCGCGGCGTGCGGACGTACATGCCCCGGGGCCGTGAGGCGTACGGGGGTGCGGGCCGCAGGGCCACGGGCGTACGGGGACGGCAGCGGATGGCTGCCGCGGGCGGGCTACTGCTTGTGCGCGGCCCAGGCGTGCTGGATCACCAGGTCCGCCTTCAGCTCGGTGAGCTGGAGGGCCACCGCCGAGGGGGCCGTACCGCCCCGCCCGCTGCGGGAGGCGAGGGCGCCGGGGACGTTCAGGACGGTGCGGACCTCCGGGGTCAGGTGCTCGGAGATCTTCGCGAACTGTTCGTCGGTGAGCTCGTCGAGCTCGATGCCGAGCGCCTCGCACTCCTTGACGCACTCGCCGGCCACCTCGTGCGCCACCCGGAACGGCACGCCCTGCTTGACCAGCCACTCCGCGATGTCCGTGGCGAGGGAGAAGCCGGCCGGTGCCAGCTCCTCCATGCGCTCCCGGTTGACGGTGAGCGTGGCCATCATGCCGGTGAAGGCGGGGAGCAGGACCTCCAGGGTGTCGCAGGAGTCGAAGACCGGCTCCTTGTCCTCCTGCAGGTCGCGGTTGTAGGCGAGCGGGAGGGCCTTGAGGGTGGCGAGCAGGCCGGTCAGGTTGCCGATCAGCCGGCCGGACTTGCCGCGCGCCAGCTCGGCGATGTCCGGGTTCTTCTTCTGCGGCATGATCGAGGAGCCGGTGGAGAAGGCGTCGTGCAGGGTCACGAAGGAGAACTCCTTCGTGTTCCAGATGATGATCTCCTCGGCGATCCGGGACAGGTTGATCCCGATCATGGCGGTGATGAAGGCGAATTCGGCGACGAAGTCACGGGAGGCCGTGCCGTCGATCGAGTTGCCGACCGAGCCGCGCTCGAAGCCGAGGTCGGCGGCGACCGCCTCCGGGTCCAGACCCAGCGAGGAGCCCGCAAGGGCGCCCGAGCCGTACGGGGAGACCGCGGTCCGGGTGTCCCACTGGCGCAGCCGCTCGGCGTCCCGGGACAGCGACTGGACGTGGGCGAGCACGTGGTGCGCGAAGAGCACCGGCTGGGCGTGCTGGAGGTGGGTGCGGCCGGGCATGGCCACGTCCGGGTGGGTCTCGGCGAGGCCGACGAGGGCGTCCTGGAGGTCGGCGATGAGGCCGCCGATGATCCGGGCGTGGTCGCGCAAGTACATCCGGAAGAGGGTGGCCACCTGGTCGTTGCGGGACCGGCCGGCGCGCAGTTTGCCGCCGAGTTCGGCGCCGAGCCGCTCCAGCAGGCCGCGCTCCAGGGCGGTGTGCACGTCCTCGTCGGCGATGGTGCCGGTGAAGGAGCCGTCGGCGACGTCCGCCTCCAGCCGGTCCAGGCCCGCGATCATGCGGTCGAGCTCGTCGGCGGTGAGCAGCCCGGCCTTGTGGAGCACGCGGGCGTGGGCGCGGGAGCCGGCGATGTCGTACGGGGCGAGGCGCCAGTCGAAGTGGACGGACGCGGAAAGCTTCGCCAGGGCCTCCGCCGGACCGTCGGCGAACCGGCCGCCCCAGAGCCGGACGTCACCACCGTTGTTGCTGCTCACTCTGCTGCTCCTGCTCCTCAAGACTGCTGCATGGCTCGGGTGTGCAACGGCCTCCCCGCCGCGGAGGTAACGGGGAGGCCGTTTCGCTTGCGTACGGCGGGACGGCTCAGCCGCGGTCTGCGTCAGGCTCCGCCTGCCAGATCACGACGCGCGGCGATCTTCGCGGAGAGGGCGAAGATGTCGATGAAGCCCTGGGCCTTGGACTGGTCGAACGTGTCGCCGGTGTCGTAGGTGGCGAGGTTGAAGTCGTAGAGGGACTCCTCCGACTTCCGGCCGGTGACGACGGCGCGGCCGCCGTGCAGGGTCATCCGGATGTCACCGGTGACGTGCTGGTTGGCCTCGTTGATGAAGCCGTCCAGGGCCCGCTTGAGCGGGGAGAACCACAGGCCGTCGTAGACGAGCTCGCCCCAGCGCTGCTCGACCTGCCGCTTGTAGCGGGCCAGCTCGCGCTCGACGGTGACGTTCTCCAGCTCCTGGTGGGCGGTGATCAGTGCGATCGCGCCCGGAGCCTCGTACACCTCGCGGGACTTGATGCCGACGAGGCGGTCCTCGACCATGTCGATCCGGCCGATGCCCTGGGCGCCGGCCCGCTCGTTGAGCTGCTGGATGGCCTGGAGCACGGTGACGGGCTTGCCGTCGATGGCGACCGGGACGCCCTCCTTGAAGGAGATGACGACCTCGTCGGGCTCGCGCGGGGTGGCCGGGTTCGAGGTGTACTCGTAGATGTCCTCGATCGGCGCGTTCCAGATGTCCTCCAGGAAGCCCGTCTCGACGGCGCGACCGAAGACGTTCTGGTCGATGGAGTACGGGGACTTCTTGGTGGTCGCGATCGGGAGGTTCTTCGCCTCGCAGAAGGCGATGGCCTTGTCCCGGGTCATCGCGTAGTCACGGACCGGGGCGATGCACTTCAGGTCGGGGCCGAGGGCCTGGATGCCCGCCTCGAAGCGGACCTGGTCGTTGCCCTTGCCGGTGCAGCCGTGGGCGACGATGCCGGCGCCGTGCTTCTTCGCGGCGGCGACCAGGTGCTTGACGATGGTGGGCCGGGAGAGGGCCGAGACCAGCGGGTAGCGGTCCATGTAGAGGGCGTTCGCCTTGATCGCCGGGAGGCAGTACTCGTCGGCGAACTCGTCCTTGGCATCCGCGACCTCGGCCTCGACGGCACCGCAGGCGAGCGCGCGCTTGCGGATGACGTCCAGGTCCTCGCCGCCCTGGCCCACGTCCACGGCAACGGCGATGACCTCGGCGCCCGTCTCCTCGGCGATCCAACCGATGGCGACGGAGGTGTCCAGGCCGCCCGAGTAGGCGAGTACGACGCGCTCGGTCACGGGTTTCTCCTTACGGTGCGATCCAGCGATGGGCATAACTATGCACTGTTCCGTATGTTTCGTCAATCGGTCGGTGGGTCGTCCGCCTGACCAGGGGAAATATCCACGGCGCCCCTTGCGTCCCCCGACTACGCTCCCCCTGTCGAGCGGCGGACGGCGCTGCCGGGCGGGCCGGGGAGGGCGCATGGGAACGGAACGGCGGCGGGACGCCGAGGCGGGTCGCGCCGCGGCGCAGGAACTGCTGGACGGCGGCCCGGTCCCGGACGGCGGGGTGCTTCCGCACGGCGGCCCGGAGGCCTGGCTGGCCTTCGACGCACACGTACGGGGCGCCCTGGCCGGCCGGGGCGGGCCGGACCGGCCGGGCGGGCCGGGCAGGTCGGGCGGGCCGGGCAGGTCGGGCGGGCCGGGCAGGTCGGCGCGGTCGCGCTTCGCAGTGCTGCGCCGCGCGCCCCGGCCGGTGGAGACGCCGCTGGAGCTGCGCCTGTGCCACCCCGACGGCTGGGAGCGGGAGGTGGCGCTCGGCACGACGCACACGCCGCTGCCGCTGCCGCTCGTGGTGATCCGCTGCACCGACTGGGTTCCACAGGTCCGCGCACGGGCCCGCCGGGCGCTGGTGGAGGCCCTGGCCGCCGACGCCCCGCACACCGTCTTCACCGCGATCCCGCTCGTCCTGCGACTTGCCGGGCGGGAACGCGGAGCCTGGGCGGTGGAGCTGTTCGAAGCCGCCCTGCACGCCCGGAACCCCCGCCTCGGGCAGTGGTGGCGGGTCGGCCTGCTCGCGGGCCCGCCCTCCCGCAAGGAGGCCGACGCGCTGCTGTCCGGGCTGCGGCTCAAGGCGCACCTGCCGACCCGGCGCTTCGCCGCCCGCATCAGCCTCGCCCGCGGCGTCATGGGCCTGCCGGAGCTCGCCCGGCACGCCGGCGCCGAACGCGATCCGGCGACGGCCCGGCAGTGGGCCGACGCCACCCTGGAGGCCCTGGCCTCGGCACACCGCGGGGCGGGCGCCGGCGAGGCCGACGCGGCGATCGACGCGCTGCTCGGCAGCCCCGTCCCCGCGGTGCGCTCGGGCGGGGTCACCGCCCTGCGCGCGGCCGGGCGGTCCGCCGAGGCCGAGCGGTACCTCGCGGACCGCTCCGGGCTGGTACGGGCCTGCGCGCGCCGGCTCGTCGGCCAGGACGGCGGCGACCCGCACGCCCGGTACCGCTGGCTGGTCACCGACCCGGCCGGCCCGTCCCCGTACGCGGTGGCCGGCCTCGCCGAATGCGGCCGCCGCACGGACGTGCCGCTGCTGCGGGAGCTGCTCGGGCACCCCGTCGGCCGGGTGCGTGCCGCCGCGGTGGCCGGGCTGCGGCAGCTCGACGCCACCCTCGACGACGCGGCCCTGCTCGCGCTGCTGGACGACCCGGCCCCGTCCGTGACCCGCGAGGCCTGCCTGTCCCTGCTGCCGGTGGCCGTCCGGCTGGACCCGGGTCCGCTGGCCGCCCGCTGCACCGCGCGCGACGGCCTGCACGTCCGCCGGGCGGCCCTCCGGCTGCTCCGCGCGCGGGGCGGGATCGACGCGTTGCGGGCCGCCGTGACGCTGTCCTCGGACTGGGAACCGAAGGTGCGCGGGCGCGCCCGGGCGACCGTACGCGGCTGGGACTGGCAGCTCAGCCGGTCCACCGGGGAGGCGGACACGGCGGAGCTCGCCGCCCTGCTGCGCAGGTCCGCCCGCCTGTTCAGCGCGCACGAGCTGGCCACCCGGCGCGCCCTCCTGGGCCTCACCGGTCCAAGTACCTCTGGGGAAAAGCAGGTTCAGGACGAATAATGCCCCCATGGGAAAGCTCTACGAACGCATAGACGGTCGGCTGCGCACCTTCATCGAGGAGCAGCCGGTCTTCTTCACCGCGACGGCTCCGCTGGCGGCGGACGGCCACGTCAACCTGTCCCCCAAG
The DNA here is from genome assembly GCF_042732005.1 of Streptomyces sp. NPDC059851. Classification (NCBI taxonomy): domain Bacteria; kingdom Bacillati; phylum Actinomycetota; class Actinomycetes; order Kitasatosporales; family Streptomycetaceae; genus Streptomyces; species Streptomyces sp. NPDC059851. The sequence continues at coordinate 69,177 of NZ_JBHWJJ010000014.1, forward strand.
GGCCGCAAGGGAACCCTCGTCGTCATCGACGAACTGACGCTCGCCTACCTCGACTTCGGCGGCAGCACCGCCGAGACCATCGCCCACGTGCGGGAGAACGGCCGGATCACCCTGATGTGGTGCGCGTTCCACGGCCGGCCCACCATCGTGCGGGTGCACGGCCGGGCCGAGGCGGTCTTCCGCGACGACCCCCGCTGGGGCGAGCTGATCGGGCGGTTCGCGGACGCGGACGGACCGGCCGCGCGGGCCGTCGTCGTGGTGCACGCGCTGCGGGTCTCCGACTCCTGCGGGTTCGCAGTCCCCTTCATGGAGTACGAGGGCGAGCGCGAGCTCCATGCGGAGTACTTCGCGCGGAAGACGGACGAGGAGTTCGCCGCGTACTGCGAGGGGAAGGAGTACGTCGGGGTGAGTGTCGACGGCCTGCCTGCGCTGCCGCTGCCCCTTCCTCCGCGTACCGTCTGACATGTGCTGCGTACTGCTCTCGTCACCGGCTCACTGATCGTCACCACCCTCCTCCCCCACGGCCATCAGCCGCTGCCTGACCAGCTCGCCGACACCGGCGGCGGCAGCCAGCTCATCACCGCCGTCGCGCCCGCCCCCGGGTCCACGACCGGACGGGTGGTCTGGTGGGAGCGGTGGGCGGGGCGCTGGTTCGAGAAGGGCAGTGCCGAGGCCCGGTTCGGGGCGAAGGGCCTGACGGACGGGGCGACCCGTGTCCAGGGCACCAACACCACCCCGACCGGCCTGTACGCCCTCCCGTACGCCTTCGGGATCCGCCGGGCCCCCGCCGGGACGCAGTACCCCTACCGACGGGTGACGGACGCCTCCTGGTGGTGCCAGGACAATGCGTCGAGCAGCTACAACCGCTGGGTGGAGCCGCTGCCGGCGGACTGCGCGCCCGGCGAGTCCGAGCACCTCGTGACGTACGCACGGCAGTACGCGCACGGGATGGTCATCGCCTTCAACTACGACCGCCCGGTCCACGGCCGGGGAGCGGGCATCTTCCTCCACGTCAACGGCAAGGGCGCGACGGCGGGTTGTGTGTCGGTCCCGCAGGAGGCGATGCGCGCGATCCTGCGCTGGGCCGATCCCCGGCGCCGCCCGCACATCGCGATCGGCACGCAGACGGGCGACCTGGCGATCACCCGGTACTGACGACGGCCACGGAGGACGGCCCGCGGAACCGGCAGGTCCCGCGGGCCGGAGTCCGTCAGCTCTCCTTCTGGGCCAGGCGCAGCAGGTGGTCGGCGAGGGCCTGGCCGCCCGCCGGGTCGCGGCTGATGAGCATCAGCGTGTCGTCGCCGGCGATGGTGCCGAGGACGGCGTGCAGTTCGGCCTGGTCGATCGCCGAGGCCAGGAACTGCGCGGCACCCGGCGGAGTGCGCAGGACGACGAGGTTCGCGGAGGCCTCCGCCGAGATCAGCAGTTCACCGGAGAGGCGCCGCATGCGCTCCTCCTTCGCCGACTCGCCGAGCGGGGCCTGCGGGGTGCGGAAGCCGCCCTCGCTGGGCACCGCGTAGATCAGCTCGCCGCCGGTGTTGCGGATCTTCACCGCCCCCAGCTCGTCGAGGTCCCGCGAGAGCGTCGCCTGGGTGACGCTCAGCCCGTCGTCCGCGAGCAGCTTGGCCAGCTGGCTCTGGGAGCGGACCGCCTGCCGGTTCAGGATGTCCACGATCCGGCGGTGGCGGGCGGTGCGGGTCTGGGGAACGGAAGGACCTCCCCCGTTCTCCGTATTGGGGGACCCCGACTGCTCGTTGTCCTGCGCCTGGCTCATCGTCGTCTCATTCCCCGGTTCGTCCGTCCCCGTTGGCTGCATCGAGAATGCCGGGCAGGGCCTGCACGAACGCGTCCGCCTCTGCCTCGGTGAGCACGTACGGCGGCATGAGCCGTACGACGTCGGGGGCGGGCGCGTTGACCAGGAAGCCGGCGTCCTGGGCCGCCTGCTGCACCTGCGGTGCGTACGGCCCGGTCAGCACGATACCCAGGAGAAGGCCCTCGCCACGGACATGGGAGACCAGCGGGTGGCCACTGCCGCCGCCGAGGCCCTCGATTCCGGAGCGGAGCCGCTCGCCGCGGGCCTTGACCCGGTCGAGGAGTCCGTCGGCGGCGATGGTGTCGAGGACGGCGAGGCCGGCGGCGCAGGCGATGGGGTTCCCGCCGAAGGTGGTGCCGTGCTGGCCTGGCTGCAGGAGGTCGGCGGCCGGGCCGAACGCGGCGACGGCGCCGATCGGCAGGCCGCCGCCCAGGCCCTTCGCGAGTGTGACGAGGTCGGGGTCGACGCCCTCGTGGGCCTGGTGCTCGAACCAGTGGCCGCACCGCCCGATGCCGGTCTGCACCTCGTCGAGGACGAGGAGGGTGCCGGTGGCGCGGGTGATCTCCCGCGCGGCCTTGAGGTAGCCGGCGGGGGGTACGACGACGCCGTTCTCGCCCTGGATCGGCTCGATGACGACGAGTGCGGTCTCCTCGGTGACGGCGGCCCGCAGGGCGTCGGCGTCGCCGTACGGGACGTGCGTGACGTCGCCGGGCAGCGGCAGGAACGGCCCCTGCTTCGCGGGCTGGCCGGTGAGCGCGAGGGCGCCCATGGTCCGACCGTGGAAGCCGCCGGCGGTGGCGACCATGTGGGTCCGCCCGGTCAGCCGGCCGATCTTGAAGGCGGCCTCGACGGCCTCGGCTCCGGAGTTGCAGAAGAAAATCCGGCCGGGGCGTCCGAAGAGCTGGAGCAGCCGCTCGCCGAGCGCGAGGACGGGCTCGGAGGCGTAGAGGTTGGAGACGTGGCCGAGGGTGGAGACCTGGGCGGTCACGGCGGCGACGATCGCGGGGTGGGCGTGGCCGAGGGCGTTGACGGCGATGCCGCCGACGAAGTCGGTGTACTGCTTGCCGTCGGCGTCCCAGACCTGGGCGCCCTCGCCGCGTACGAGGGCCACGGCGGGCGTGCCGTAGTTGTTGGTCAGCGCGCCCTGCCAGCGGGCCGCGTACTCCTGGTTGGCGGTCACGACTGCTTCCCTCCCGGTGTCCTGCCGTCCTGCGGGCCCTGCACGTCCGGTACGACCATCGTGCCGATGCCCTCGTCGGTGAAGATCTCCAGCAGGATCGAGTGCTGGACCCGCCCGTCGATCACGCGGGCGGTGCGCACCCCGTTGCGCACGGCGTGCAGGCAGCCCTCCATCTTGGGCACCATTCCGCTGGACAGCTCGGGCAGCAGCTTCTCCAGCTGGCTGACGGTGAGCCTGCTGATCACCTCGTCGCTGTGGGGCCAGTCGGCGTACAGGCCCTCGACGTCGGTGAGGACCATCAGCGTCTCGGCCCCGAGCGCGGCGGCGAGCGCGGCGGCGGCGGTGTCGGCGTTGACGTTGTAGACGTGCCCGTCGTCGGCGGCGCGCGCGATGGACGAGATCACCGGGATCCGTCCGTCGGCGAGCAGGGCCTCGATGGCGCCGGTGTCGATGGCGGTGATCTCACCGACCCGGCCGATGTCCACCTGCTCCCCGTCGATCTCGGGCAGGTGCCGGACCGCGGAGATGGTCTGGGCGTCCTCGCCGGTCATGCCGACGGCGAACGGACCGTGCTGGTTGAGCAGGCCCACCAGCTCGCGCTGGACCCGGCCGGCGAGCACCATCCGAACGACGTCCATGGCCTCCGGGGTGGTCACGCGCAGGCCCGCCTTGAACTCGCTGACCAGGCCTTCCTTGTCGAGCTGGGCGTTGATCTGGGGGCCGCCGCCGTGCACGACGACGGGGCGGAGCCCGGCGTGCCGCAGGAAGACCACGTCCTGTGCGAACGCGGCCTTGAGCTCGTCGTTCACCATGGCGTTGCCGCCGAACTTGATGACGACGGTCTTGCCGTGGTGGCGGGTCAGCCAGGGCAGCGCTTCGATGAGGATCTGCGCCTTCGGGAGAGCGGTGTGCTTCCGCGCGGTGCCGGTCATGAGCTGTAGGCGCTGTTCTCGTGGACGTACTCGGCGGTCAGGTCATTGGCCCAGATCACGGCGGACTCGCTGCCGCTGGACAGGTCGGCGGTGATGCGCACCTCGCGGTCCTTCATGGAGACCAGGTCGCGGTCCTCGCCGACGGAGCCGTTCTTGCAGACCCACACGCCGTTGATGGCGACGTTGAGGCGGTCGGGGTCGAAGGCGGCCCTGGTGGTGCCGATGGCCGAGAGGACCCGGCCCCAGTTGGGGTCCTCGCCGTGGATGGCGCACTTGAGGAGGTTGTTGCGGGCGATGGACCGGCCGACCTCGACGGCGTCGTCCTCGCTGGCCGCGCCGACGACCTCGATGCGGATGTCCTTGCTCGCGCCCTCGGCGTCGCCGATCAGCTGGCGGGCGAGGTCGTCGCAGACGGTCCGCACGGCCTCCGCGAAGTCCTCGTACGCCGGTGCCCGGCCGGACGCGCCGGAGGCGAGCAGCAGCACGGTGTCGTTGGTGGACATGCAGCCGTCGGAGTCGACCCGGTCGAAGGTGGTACGGGTCGCGGAGCGCAGTGCCCGGTCGAGGGTGGCGCTGTCCAGGTCGGCGTCGGTGGTGAGGACGACGAGCATGGTGGCCAGGCCGGGGGCGAGCATGCCGGCGCCCTTGGCCATGCCGCCGACGGTCCAGCCCTCCCGCGTGACCGCGGCGGTCTTGTGGACGGTGTCGGTCGTCTTGATGGCGATGGCGGCGGCCTCGCCGCCGTCCGCGGAGAGGGCGGCGACTGCGGTCTCCACGCCGGGCAGCAGCTTGTCCATCGGGAGGAGGACGCCGATCAGGCCGGTGGAGGCGACGGCCACCTCGCCGGCGTTGTGCTCGCCCCCGAGCGCCTCGGCGACCTTCTCGGCGGTGGCGTGGGTGTCCTGGAAGCCCTTGGGGCCGGTGCAGGCGTTGGCGCCGCCGGAGTTGAGGACGACCGCGCTGACGGCGCCGCCGCGCAGGACCTGCTCGGACCACTGGACGGGGGCGGCCTTGACCCGGTTGGAGGTGAAGACGCCGGCCGCGGCCAGGCGAGGCCCGTTGTTGACCACGAGGGCCAGGTCCGGGTTGCCGTTCTCCTTGATCCCCGCGGCGATGCCCGCCGCGGTGAATCCCTGTGCTGCCGTGACCGTCACTGCGTCTCCTCGCTCGCTTGTTCCGTCGTCGTCCGCAGCCCGGCGGCTGCGGTGGTGGCGCTCGGTACGGCGCTCACGGTGCCACTCCGATCGTGGACAGCCCCAGGCTCTCGGGGAACCCGAGGGCGATGTTCATGCTCTGGACCGCGCCGCCGGCGGTGCCCTTGGTGAGGTTGTCGATGGCGCTGATCGCGATGATCCGCTGCGCGGCCTCGTCGTGGGCGACCTGGACCTGAACGGCGTTGGAACCGTAGACGGATGCCGTCGCCGGCCACTGGCCCTCGGGCAGCAGGTGGACGAAGGGCTCGTCCGCGTAGGCCTTCTCGTACGCGGCGCGCACCGCGGCGGCGGTGGTGCCGGGGAGGGCCTTGGCGGAGCAGGTGGCGAGGATGCCCCGGGACATGGGCGCGAGGGTGGGCGTGAAGGAGACCGAGACGCGCTGCCCGGCGATCGCGGACAGGTTCTGCACCATCTCGGGGGTGTGCCGGTGGACGCCGCCCACGCCGTACGGGCTCACCGACCCCATGACCTCGGAGCCCAGCAGGTGCGGCTTGAGGGCCTTGCCGGCGCCGGAGGTGCCGGAGGCGGCGACGATCACCGCCTCCGGCTCGGCGAGCCGGTCGGCGTAGGCCGGGAAGAGGGCGAGGGACACGGCGGTGGGGAAGCACCCGGGGACCGCGATGCGCTTGGACCCCTCCAGCGCTGCGCGGCCTCCGGGCAGCTCGGGCAGCCCGTAGGGCCAGGTGCCGGCGTGGGGGGCGCCGTAGAACCGGTCCCAGTCGGCGGAGTCCTTCAGCCGGTGGTCGGCGCCCATGTCGACGACGAGCACGTCGGGACCCAGCTCGGCCGCGACGGCGGCGGACTGCCCGTGGGGCAGCGCCAGGAAGACGACGTCATGCCGCCGGCCCTGGCCGGCGAGGACCTCGGGGGTGGTCGGCTCCAGTACGCGGCCGGCGAGCGGGACGAGGTGCGGCTGCAGGGAGCCGAAGGGCTGACCGGCGTTGGAGTGGCCGGTGAGCGCGCCGATCTCCACCTCGGGGTGCGCCAGGAGCAGGCGCAGGAGCTCACCGCCCGCGTATCCGCTCGCTCCGGCCACTGCTACACGTACCACCATCGGACCCTCCTCTTCGATGGCATGACTATACGGATCGCCGCACTTTTATGCAATGAGACCGGGTCCCCCCACCCCGGGCTTGCTGGACGGGCGGCGCGCGGAGCACGTCAGGATCCGGTGACGGCACGGCGAATCGCGTCGAGCGAGCGGTCCACGTCGGCGTCGGTGGTCGACCAGTTGCTCACGGAGATCCGCATGACGCGGCGGCCGTGCCAGGTGGAGCCGCTGATCCAGGTGTCCCCCTCGTCGAGCAGCCGGGTGAGGACCCGGTCGGTGCGGTCATCGCTGCCGAACTCGGCGCAGACCTGGGTGAACACCACCTCGTTGAGGACGGTCGCGCCGTCGATCGCGGCGATGCCGTCGGCGAAGGCGCGGGCGTGCCGGCACAGCCGGTCGACGAGGTCGGCGACCCCCGACCGGCCGAGGGACCTGAGGACGGCCCACACGGGGAAGGCCCTGCCGCGCCGGGAGAGCTCGGGGACCTTGTCGACGGGGTCGCCCTGCTCGTCGTGGATGAGGTAGTCGCCGCGCTGGCCCATCGCCGCCCGGAGGGCGGACGGGTCGCACACGATGGCGAGGCCGCAGTCGTAGGGGACGTTCAGGGTCTTGTGGGCGTCCGTCGCCCAGGAGTCGGCGGACGCGCAGCCGGCGGTCAGGGGCGCGTGCGCCGGGGAGGCCGCCGCCCACAGGCCGAATGCCCCGTCGACGTGTACCCAGGCGCCCGCCTCGCGGGCGGCGCGGACCGCCGCGGGGAAGGGGTCGAAGGCGCCGGAGTGGATGTCCCCGGCCTGGAGGACCACGATCGTCGGGCCCGGCCCGCCGGAGGCCAGGGCGTGGCGCAGGGCCTCGGGGTCGATGCGCCCCTGGTCGTCGGCCCGCACGGTTCCGGGTGCGCCGAGCCCCAGGTAGCGCAGCGCCATGTCGACGGCGATGTGGCGGTCGGCGCCGGCGACGACGCGGACCGCCGGGCCCCCGGCGAGCCCGTCGCGGGCCGCGTTCCAGCCGGCGCCCCTCAGCACCGCGTCGCGGCCGGCGGCGAGGCAGGTGAAGTTCGCGGTGGTCGCGCCGGTGGTGAAGCCGACGGCGCTGCGAGCCGGCAGGCCGAGCAGGTCGAGCAGCCACGTGCTCGCGATGTCCTCGGCCGCCGCGTAGGCGGGCGAGGCGGCGCGCATCACGCAGTTCTGGTCCCAGGCGCTGACCAGCCAGTCCGCGGCCAGCGCAGCCGGCTCGGTGCCGCCGACCACGAAACCGTGGAAGCGGCCGCTGGGGAAGGCGGTCAGGCCCGGCTCGCAGGCCTCGGCCATCAGGTCGACGACCTCGGCGGGCACACCGGGGCCTTCCGGCAGCTCGGTACCGAGCGCCCGTACGACCTCGTCGACCGAAGCACGGGCGGGCACCCGCCGCTCGGACAGGCTCGCCAGCCAGCGCACGGCATGGCCGTGTGCCCGTCGGAGCGCGGCCTCGCGCGCGTCCATACCTCGGACTATGGGACGGCCGCGGCCGGCCTGCAAGCCGCGGCCCGGAGGCGGCCTTGCGGTCAGCCGTCAGCCCTCGGGCCGGGCGCCGTGCCGGGCAGCCATCAGGTCAGGGAGTGGCGGACCCAGACGTTCGGTTCGACGTACGCCGCGTAGCCCTGGACCGGGTCGCAGTGGACCGGGGTGAGGGCCCCGGGGACGTGGACCGGGCCGGCCGTGTCGAAGGGCAGCCCCGTCCAGGCGCGCCACTCGTCCAAGGAGCCGGTGACCGTCATCGACAGCGGCGCGATCGAGTCGATCACCGCGCCGGCGCGGACGTGGACCCGCAGCCACGGGTCGTGGGGCAGCCCGTCCTCGCGGGTCCGGTACGCGTACTCGTGGATCGGGGTGTCGGGCTCGGCCGGCTTGCCGCTGGGCCGGACCGGGGCCACCACTTCGGCGAAGCCGCGCGCACGCGCGTTGTCCCGCATCGCGGCCAGCATCCGCCCGGACAGGCCCTCGCCCTGCCGGCCTGTGTCGATGCTGATCTCGACGGCGCTCACCGTGTCGGGCTCGATGCCGCGCCGCAGGTCGGAGAAGGCCCACATGACGACCTGGTCCCAGCCGCGGGCCGGTAGGACCCCGTCCCGGCCCGGCGCGTGCAGCGCGAACGGCACGCTGAACCCGCGGGCGACCACCGATTCGCCCTCCGTCGCGATCAGCACGTACTCGGGCAGCTCCGACACCATCCGCGGGTAGAGCAGCCAGGCGAGCGAGTCGTTGCCCGAGAACTCGGGCCATGAGTCGTCCATGTCGTAGAGCCGCTCGGCGAGTTCGGGGCGCTCCGCAATCGTGGTGATCTCGATTCCGTCCATGTGCGCAGGCTAAGGGCGATGCGGCGGCACCTCCACCGGATTACCCGGGGGCCTGCAGCGACAGGTGCCAGTGCCCCGACCAGCCGGTCAGGGTGATGGTGGACAGCGGGCGGACGTCCACGTTCCAGTACGTCTGGGGGGCGGCCCGCAGCGCGTACACGAGGGCCGCCCGCACCACCGAGGGCTCTGCGACGGCGACGATCGCGCCCCCGTCGTCGGCGGGCCTGGTGTCGAGCCAGCCCCCGATGCGGGAGATGAAGGCGAGGAGGGATTCGCCACCGTGCGGGGCGGCGAGCGGGTCGGCGAGCCAGAGTTCCACCGCGCCGGGTTCGCGGGCGGCGACCTCGGCCAGGGTCAGGCCCCGCCAGCGGCCCATGTCGCACTCGCGCAGTGCGGGCTGGGCGAGCGGTGCGTACCCGAGGGCCCGGCCGGTGGCCCGGCTGCGCGGGCCGGGCGAGCAGTAGCGCAGTCCGGCGGCGCCCAGGGGGACCAGCCCGGCCGCGGCGGCCGCGAGGGTGCGCCAGCCCTCGTCGTCCAGGGGGCGGTCGTCGTCGAAGCGCTCGGCGAGCAGCGAGGAGCCGCGGGCTGCTGCGACGAGCGAAACCCGAACGTTCATGCGGCGATGGTGGGCCGCGGGCCGCACCGGGTCAAGCGTCCGGCACACGTCCGACGTCCAGCACACGTCCGACGTCCGACGTCCGACACGCGTCCGACGTCAGGCGTCCGGACCGGCGGCGCCGGCCTGCTCCTGCCCCAGTCCGGTGCGCAGCCGCTGGACGGCCTCGCCGAGTTCCGCCGCGCCCGATACCCCGGCGAAGCTCAGCCGTACGTACGGACCGGGCGGTTCCGCGCAGAAGTAGGGACGGCCGGGCATGACCGCGACACCGGCCCGCAGGGCGGCGGCCGCGAAGGCGACGTCGTCGCCCTCCCCGCCGGGCCGGGCCCACAACTGGAAACCGCCGGACGGCAGGTGGGGCAGCCGCAGTCCGGGCAGTCCGCGGCGCAGCGCACCCGCGAGCACGTCGCGCCGGTGCCGCAGCTCGGCGGAGAGGGAGCGCAGGTGGCGCGGCCAGGCGGGGGCTCCGACGAGTTCGAGGGCGGCCTCCTGGAGCGGGCGCGGCACGAAGAAGCTGTCCACGACCTGGATGGCCCGCAGCCGGTCCAGGACGGGGCCGCGGGCGGCGAGCGCGCCCACCCGGAGGCTCGGCGAGGCCACCTTGGTCAGCGACCGGACGTGCAGCACCACCCCGTCGCGGTCCTCGGCGGCCAGGGTCGGGGGCAGCGGCCCGGCGTCCTCGTGGGCGAGGGCCCGGGCGTAGTCGTCCTCCACGACGAACGCCCCGGCCTCCCGTGCGATCCGCAGCACTTCGGTACGCCGTTCGGGGGCCAGCACCGCCCCGGTGGGGTTCTGGAAGAGCGGCTGGCACACGAAGACCCGGGCTCCGGTGGCTTCGAAGGCGGCGGCCAGCAGCTCCGGCCGGACCCCGTCGGCGTCGGCGGGAACGGGCACGGGCCGGCATCCGGAAGCCCGGGCGATCGACAGCAGGCCGGGGTAGGTGGGCGACTCGACCAGGATCGGCGCCCCCGGCGGGGTCAGCGCGCGTACGGCGGTGGTCAGCGCGCTCTGCCCGCCCGCTGTGATCAGCACATCGGCAGCGGCGACGGAACCGCCGATCTCGCGGGCGAACCAGTCGCGGAGCTCGGGCAGGCCCTCCACGGGGGGCCTCCCCCAGGCGCCGGGGCGCCGGCCGGCCCGCGCCAGGGCGGCGGCCATGGCCCGCTCCGGCTGGAGCGAGGGGTGCAGGTAGCCGCCGCTGAGCTCGATGACCCCGGCCGGCGGGGTCGCGAGGGAGTTGATGACCCCGGAGGCGTCCACGGACCGGGGGACCACCTCCCCGACGCCCTCCGCGCTGAGGGCCACCTCCTGCCAGGAGGTGTCGCCGGGCGCGGGATCGGGCGTACGCGGCAGGGCCCGGTAGGCGCCGGCGCCGGGCCGGGTGACGACGAGGCCTTCGGCGGAGAGCTGGGCGAGGGCGCGGGAGACGGTGACGGGGCTGACCCGGTAGCGCTCCACCAAGACCCGGCTCGACGGCAGCTTTCCACCCACCGAGTAGCGGTTCAGGTCGGAGCGCAGGGCATCCGCCAACTCCTGCACACTGCTACGCTCGTACATGAGAGCACAGAATAGCGCTACCCCCGCCACTCCGATAGCAGTCGGGATCCTGGACGGCACACCGGACTGCACCGCCCACGCCACACCGGCCGACGCACGGGCTCGTTCGGGGACCGGAACCGCAGGCAACGCCAGGACCGGAACCGCGGCCGGCACCGCGCTCGCCTCGCTCGGCGTCCTCGCCTTCTCCCTGACCTTCCCCGCCACCGCCTGGGGCCTGGAGGGCTTCGGCCCCTGGAGCTTCGTCTCGGTGCGCAGCGTGCTGGCCGCCCTGATCGCGGGGGGCTTCCTGCTGGCCGGGCGGGTCCCGCTGCCGGCCCGCGAACACTGGGCGGGGCTGGCGGTGGTGGTCGCGGGTGTGGTCGTCGGCTTCCCGCTGCTCACCACCCTGGCGCTGACCACCTCCACCACCTCGCACGCCGCCGTGGTGGTCGGGCTGCTCCCGCTCACCACGGCGGCGCTGTCGGCCCTGCGCACCGGTGTGCGGCCCTCGCGCCGGTTCTGGGCCGCGGCGGTCGCCGGGGCCGTCGTCGTCCTCGCCTTCACCCTGGCCGAGAGCGGCGGCTCGCTCTCGGCCGGCGACGGGTTCCTGTTCGGGGCCCTGCTGGCCTGCGCCGCCGGTTACACCGAGGGCGGTCGGCTGGCCCGCGCGATGCCGGGGTGGCAGGTCATCGGGTGGGCGCTGGTGCTGTCCCTCCCGCTCACGCTGGCCGGTTCCGCGCTGGGGCTGGCGTACGAGCCGGTGCGGCTGACCGCCCACGGGCTGGCCGGGCTGGTGTGGGCGGCCGCGGGCTCCACCTTCCTGGGCCTGTACGTCTGGTACCGGGGCATGGCGGAGATCGGCGCCCCTCGGGCCAGCCAGCTCCAGTTGGCCCAGCCACTGCTGACATTGGTGTGGTCGGTGGCCCTGCTGGGTGAGCGGCTGTCGCCCGCGGCTCCGGCGGCCGCCTGCGCGGTCTTGGTCTGCATCGCCCTCACCCAGCGGGCTTAAGTCGGACAAATCGCCGTACACTGCTGTCACCGGATCCAGACCGCCTCCGAGGAGGTCAGCTTATGCGCGCGACCGAAGGCGACCAGCTGGTGCAGCACGGCAGAGTCGTGGGGCAGCACGACAAGGTCGGTGAGATCACTCAGGTACTGGGCGAAAACGGCAGCCCGCCCTACCGGGTCCGTTTCCCCGACGGCCACGAAGCCCTCATGTCCCCGGGCCCCGACTGCGTGGTGAAGCACCCGGAGGAACCCCGGCACTGATGCGGCGGCCCGGCGGCCCGGCACCTCAGCGGGGCGGAACCGCCGTCGGGTAGTGGTCGGCGACGACCCTGGCCATCGCTCCATTGGGGTCCGCGGCCACCTGCTTCGCAGAGAAGTAGGCATGGCCGCGGACCTCGGCGTACCGGCGCGCGAAGGCCAGGTGCCGGGACAGCTCGGCCGGGTCGCGCCAGGCGGCCGTCGCACTGTCGGGGTCGCAGCGGTACAGCGCCTCCCCGATGTACAGGTCGACGTCCGTTCCGGCGACGGTCTGCGCCCACCACGGGACGAGCTTGGCGTAGTCGGCCGCCGGATGGCCGATGTGCCAGTACACCTGCGGCACGACGTAGTCGATCCAGCCCTCCCGCACCCACGTGCGGGTGTCCGCGTACAGGTCGTCGTACGTGGCGAGGGACCGGGTGTCCGAGCCGAGCGGGTCCCGGTCCCGGTTGCGCCAGACGGCGAACGGGCTGATGCCGAACCGGGCCGAGGGTCGCACCGACCGCACCCGTTCGGACATTTCCCGGACCAGGGCGTCGATGTTGGAGCGGCGCCAGTCGGCGCGCGTGGCGAAGCCGGCGCCGTGGCGCGCGTAGGCGTCGTCGTCGTCGAAGTGCTCCCCCTCGACGGGGTACGGGTAGAAGTAGTCGTCCCAGTGCACCCCGTCCACGGCGTAGCGGGAGACGGCGTCGAGCATGGCCTCCTGGACGAAGGCGCGCACCTCGGGCAGCCCCGGGTTGTAGTAGAGCTTGCCGCCGTACGGGACCGTCCAGCCGGGGTTGCGGCGCGCCGGGTGCGAGGACGCGAGGCGCGCGGGATCGGCGTGGCCGTTGGCCACCCGGTACGGGTTGAACCAGGCGTGCAGTTCGAGCCCCCGGGCATGGGCTTCGGCGACGGCGGCGCCGAGCGGGTCCCAGCCGGGGTCGGTGCCCTGCCGGCCCGTCAGCCACTGCGACCAGGGTTCCCGGGCGGCGGGCCACATGGCATCGGCGGTGGGCCGGACCTGGAGGAACACCGCGTTGAGGCGCCGTTCGACGGCGGCGTCGAAGAGGGCGGTCAGCTCGTCGCGCTGCTCCCCGGCGTCCAGGCCGGTCCCGGAGGGCCAGTCCACGTTCTCCACGGAGGCGATCCACATCCCGCGGAACTCCGCGGCGGCCTTCCGTCGGGAGCCCGGCGGGCCCGCCTCCCCCGGAGCCGCCCCGACGCCCTCCGCGTGTGCGGGCGTACGCGCCGCCGGCGGGCCGCCCCGTACCGCTTCCGCCGCCCCGGCCGGGCCCGCTGATGCGGCTGCGAACGCTCCTGCGGCCCCCGCCAACAGGCCCCGCCGTCCGATGTACTCCATGTGACGACTCCGTTCCGTTGCGTGACTCCACCTGTCTGCGCTCAGCATGCCCGCCCCGGCCCGCCACCACCGGCAAGATCGGGGGTAACGTCGGGGGGCGTGGCGGGCGCCGGATTGCAGTGACCACTGACGACCACGGGGGACCCGCCGACGACGGAGCAGCGAAAGGCACGAAGTGACTGACCTCCCTTCCGACATCACACGGGTCGGCGTAGTGGGCTGTGGCCAGATGGGTGCCGGCATCGCCGAGGTGTGCGCCCGCAGCGGTCTCGACGTGAAGGTCGCCGAGACCACGGGCGAGGCCCTGGAGCTCGGGCGCACCCGGCTGCAGAACTCCCTGACCAAGGCCGCCGCCCGCGGCAAGATCAGCGAGGAGGAGCGGGACGCCACCCTGGCCCGCCTCTCCTTCACCACCGATCTCGGCGAGTTCGCCGACCGTGACCTGGTCATCGAGGCGGTCGTCGAGAACGAGCAGGTCAAAACGGAGATCTTCCAGGTCCTGGACCAGGTGATCACCCGCCGGGACGCCATCCTCGCCTCGAACACCTCGTCGATCCCGCTGGTCAAGCTGGCCGTGGCGACCTCGCGGCCCGACCAGGTCATCGGCATCCACTTCTTCAACCCGGCCCCGGTGCAGAAGCTCGTCGAGCTGATCCCGGCGCTGACCACGAGCGAGGAGACCATCAAGCGGGCCGAGGGCCTGGTGCAGGGCGTCCTCGGCAAGCACGCGATCCGCGCCCAGGACCGGTCCGGCTTCGTGGTCAACGCGCTCCTGGTCCCGTACCTGCTGTCCGCGATCCGGATGTTCGAGTCGGGCATCGCGAGCCGCGAGGACATCGACAACGGCATGGAGTTCGGCTGCGCCCACCCGATGGGCCCCCTCAAGCTCTCCGACCTGATCGGTCTGGACACGATCGCCTCGATCGCCGACTCGATGTACTCGGAGTTCAAGGAGCCGCTGTACGCCGCTCCCCCGCTGCTCCAGCGGATGGTCGACGCGGGCCGCCTCGGCCGCAAGACCGGATCGGGCTTCTACGCTTACGGCTAGCCGAACCCCGGCCGAACGGCAGGTGTGACCTTCGCGTCAGCCCGGCCGCCGCTGTGGCGGCCGGGAGTCGGCTAGTGTCCCTGCGTGAAGAAGCACATACTCTCGCTCACCCGGCGGCCGTCCGCCGGGGCTCGGGGCGCGAACCGCGGCGGGGCCGCCAGGACGGCCGCGCCGGGTGCCCGGCTCGGCTGGCTGGACGCGCTGCGCGGTGTCGCCGCCCTGATCGTGGCACTGCACCACTTCGACGTCCTGCGGCTGCTGCCCTTCGGCGGCTTCGTCTGGCGGAACTTCGACATGGGCCTGTTCGGGGTGATGCTCTTCTTCATCGTCAGCGGCTACATCATCCCTGCCTCGCTGGAACGCCGCGGCGACGTCCGGGCCTTCTGGATCGGCCGGATCTTCCGGATCTACCCGGCCCTCATCGCCGCCCTGGCCCTCTCGATCATGATCCTGCCGAAGGGCGACGGCTCGGTGGCGCTGCTGCGCACCGGCGACGACCTGGCCTCACTGGTCGCGAACGGCCTGATGCTGCAGGACATGCTCGGCGTCATCAACAGCATGAACGTCACCTGGACGCTCTGCTACGAGATGATCTTCTACTTCTTCGTGACCGCCCTGTTCACCCGCGGTCTGCACCGGCACAGCGGCCCCGTCGCGGTGGTCTGCGCCGCCGCGGCCCTGGGGGTCGGCACGGCCGTCGGCTCCCAGCTCCTGTCGACCTGGCTCGGCTCGACCCGGCTGCTCCTGCTGGTCGTCACTCCGATCGCGCTCGCCGGCCTCGCCGGGGTGCTCACCGGCCGGCGGTGGCTGACCGGCGCGGGCGCCGCACTGCTCGGCGGTCTCGGCCTCGTACTGATCACGCTGAACGGCCGGGCCCCGTGGTTCCAGACCTGGATGATCTTCGCGACGATGTTCGCCGGCACGGCGGTGTACCGGGCGCAGCACGCCGGCTCCGGCCGCACCCGCACCCTGTCACTGGTCTCCTGCGGGTTCGTGCTGGTCGCGGGCGGGCTGGTCGGCTACCTGTACAACCGTGGCGGCTTCGAGGACCACACCTGGACCTCGGGCTGGCGGGCCTGGTCGTTCTCGTACCTGGCCGCATGGGCGGCGTTCGGGCTCGGGTTCCTGCTCCGGGGGCGGCGCTTCCCGCGGGTGCTGACCTGGCTCGGCGCGATCAGCTTCTCGGTGTACCTGGTGCACTTCCCGCTGCTGCGCACGATCGCCCCCCTGGTCGGGGTGCCGCCGCTGCCCTCGTCGACGCTCGGCAGGATCGCCTGGACCGCGATCTTCGTCGCCGCGGTGCTGGCCGCGAGCCACCTGCTGTACCGCCTGGTCGAGCTGCCGATGCAGGACCTCGGCCGGCGCGTGCAGCGGGCGGTCGACCGCCGCTGGCCGCGCACG
Organism: Streptomyces sp. NPDC059851; assembly: GCF_042732005.1. Lineage (NCBI taxonomy): Bacteria > Bacillati > Actinomycetota > Actinomycetes > Kitasatosporales > Streptomycetaceae > Streptomyces > Streptomyces sp. NPDC059851. The sequence goes on from NZ_JBHWJJ010000014.1 coordinate 84,911, forward strand.
GCGGCCGGCCTGGCGGCAGGCACCGTGGCCGGCCCCGTAGCCGGCGCCCCGGCCGGACCGGTTCCTCCCCAGCGGACCGCCGAGGAGGAGCGGGCCCGGATGGTCGCCGCCGGGCGGGACGGCTAGCTAGCCCAGGCGCAAGTGGTGCAGGAGGAGCAGTCCGGCCGCCGTGTTGGCGGCCGGGACCTCTCCGCGGGCGATCATCTCCGGCACGAGTTCCAACGGCACCCACGCGCGGCGTGAGGATTCGAAGTCGTCCTCGGGAGGGCCGACGTACGCGGCCCCCTCCGCCCAGTAGAGGTGGTGGCGGGCGTCGGTCAGCCCGTTGGAGGGCTCCACGGTCATCAGGTGGTGCAGCGGGCCGGGACGCCAACCCGTCTCCTCCTCCATCTCCCGCGCCGCCGCCCGCGCGAGGTCCTCGCCGTCCTCGACCACGCCCGCGGGCAGTTCCCAACCCCAGCTGTCGGTGATGAAGCGGTGCCGCCACAACAGCAGCACCTCGTCCGCCCCGTTGACGGCCGTGGCGGCGGCGACCGGCCGCAGCCGGATCACGAAGTGGTCCAGGTGCCGGCCGTCGGGAAGTTCCACATCGGCGAGGTTCACGTCGAACCAGCGGTTCTCGTACACGGTCTGCTCACTCAGGTTCGTCCACTGCACGGTTCTGCCACCTTCCGGATCGTCGGTGGCAACATGGCAGCAGCCGCAGCGGTCACAGCGGAACGCGCAGCGCCCCGTCGATGAGCCGGGCCGTCTCCCCCGCGCCCGGGCAGCCGCTGCTCAGCAACTGCTCGCGGACGGCCCTCAGCCGGTCCCGCAGCCGCAGCGACTCCATCCCCTTGGCCCGCTCGGCCATTTCGGCGGCCGTGGCCACCGCCCCGTCCCCCTCCCCCTGGCGCAGCTGGATCTCGCACAGCATCGCCAGCCGGTGTACCCGGCCGCGGTCGTGGGCGGGCGTGCCGACCGCGGCGGCCGCCTGCTCGTGCGCGCCGTCGAGGTCCCCGAGGCTCAGCAGGGCCTCGGCCACCTGTACGTTGACCAACCCGGGCTGGACGTACCCGGTCTCGTCGGGCTCCGTGCCGGGCCGGATCCGCTCGGCCGCCGCTTCGGCGTGCCGGATGCAGGCCAGGGCGGCGGCCGGATCGCCGAGTTGGGCGTACGCCTTGGCCTGCATCGCGTACAGGTCGGCGGTGAGCGCCGGGGTGGTGTCCCGGCTCGCGGAGCGCAGCGCGGCCTCGGCGAAGGCGACGGCCTGGCGGTGCTCGCGCAGGTGCAGGGACTGGTTGACGAGCAACGCGATGACGTACGCGCCGAGCCCCCGGTCCCCGCTCGCCTTGGCCAGCCGCAGCGCCTGGTGGAAGTAGCGCTGGGCGAGGCCGTGGCCGTCGGAGTCGTACGCGCAGATCCCCGCGACGGCGACCAGGGACCCGGCGGCCCGGTGCAGTCCGCGGCCGAGGGCGTCGGGGTAACTGCCGCGCAGCATGGGCGCGGTCTCGCTGCCGAGGAAGCGGACGATGCGGGCCCGGGTGGCGACCCCGCCGGCCCGCCGGTACATCAGCTCGTAGTGGGCGCGGGCGGCCCGGAGGATCTCGATGTGCTCCGGCCCGATCCGCAGGGGGCCGTCGCGGGACACGTCGCCGTCCTCGGGCGGGTTCTCCCACTCCCACACGGGGATCACCGCGGGCGTGCCGGTGACCGCCTCGGCGGTGAGCAGCGGGAAGCGCCCCTGCTGGTCGGAGCGCCACAGGGCGGTGGCCCGGTCGACGAAGCCCTGGAGCGGGGAGGAGTGCGGGGCGGCGGGCTGCCCGGGCAGCCCGAACCCGACGTCGTCCAGGGAGACCGGGCGGCGGAGCCGGCCGCCGAGCACCTCGCAGATCAGGTCGGGGACCTGGCCGCGCGGCCGCTGGCCCTTCAACCACCGGGTGACGGCGGTGTGTTCGTAGCGCAGGGCGAGCCCGCGGGACCGGCCGGCCTGGTTCACGTGCGCGGCGAGTCCGGCGTGGGACATGCCCGCCTCGGCGAGGAGGGCGTCGAGCAGGGCATTGGGCTGCATGGGCCCCTCCAAGGGCTCGTCGGTCTCAGGCTAGTGGGTGCGGGGTTCACACGGGGTGTGAACCGAGTACGCGCATAAATGCGATACGCACCCTGCCGCTGCGGGCCCCGGGGGCGGTTCACTGAAGAGCCTCGCCAAAGAGGCAGCCCGGGTCGTCGGCTCCCCCTCGTACAGTGCGACGACCCGCACCGCGCCGCCCGGCCTGTTGTCTGCCCGACACTCCACGGCAGGCGGGCGGCGCGCCTCGGCTCCGCCGGCACCCGGTTGGTCACCGGGTCCCGCAGGGGCCGGGAGGAACGCGCGCCGGGCCCTCCCACCGGGGCCCGGTGTGCGGTTCCGGCTGCCGTCCCGGTACGGGGCTCAGGCGCAGCGGTCGCTGCGGAGGACCAGCAGGGCCACGTCGTCGGTGAGCCGCCCGCCGGTGTGGCGCAGCAGTGCGGCGTGCACGCCCGCGACCAGCCGCGCGGGGGCGGGCGCCGGCTGCCGGGCCAGGACCCCGGCCAGGACGCGGTGCAGCGGGAAGAACCGGCCGGCGGTGTCGCGGGCGTCCTCCGCGCCGTCCGTGTGCAGGAACAGGAGGTCGCCGGGACGCAGTCGGCCGCAGTCGCCCGCCACCAGCCCGTCGGGGACGGGCACCACCCCGAGCGGGGGCAGGGGATCGCCCCCGGCGAGCACCCGCACGCCCTCCCCCGCGGACGCCCCCTCCGGTTCCCGTCCCACCGCCGACCGGGGCGCACACCCTCTCCTCCTCCGGGGCGCCGCCCCTCCCGGCGCCGCCGACGGGCGCGCACGCGGCCCGGGCAGCGCCCCCACCACGGGGGCGCCGGTGTGGGGAACCGCCCCACAGGGCTCCAGCGGCCCGTCCGGGCGGCGCAGCAGGATCGGCCACGGGTGGCCGCAGTTGAGGGCCGTCACGGTGCCGTCCCGGCCGATCTCCAGCAGAAGCACCGTCACGAACTCCTCCGCGGACGGGGATCCGGGCTCGGCCGGGCAGGCGGACGGGTGTTCCGCCCGGGCCCGTTCGCGGACGTGCCGCCCGAGCGCCCGCTCCATGCGCCGCAGGACCCCGACCGGCGAGGCCTCGTCGTGGGCCGCCTCCCGGAAGGCCCCCAGCACCACGGCCGCGGCCGCCAGCGCGGGCAGACCGTGCCCGCGTACGTCCCCGATGACGACCCGCACCCCGTACGGGGTCGGCACGGCCTCGTACAGGTCGCCGCCGACCGACGCGCCCCGGCTGGCCGACAGCTGGGCCGCCGCCACCGCCAGGCCCTCGATGCGCCCGGGCAGGGGCCGCAGCAGCGCCCGTTGGGCGGCGCCCGCGATCTCCTGGGAGCGTCTGAGCCGGGCCTTCAGGCCGCGCCGGACGTGCAGGGCGCAACCGGCCGCCAGGAGCAGGAAGGCCGCGCAGCTGGCGAGGCCGGCCCACAGCGGCCGCCCGGGCGTGGACAGCTCCCAGGTCACCGCGGCGCCGCCCCACGCGAGGACGCCCGCCCGGCGCAGCTGGGGCATCTCCCCACGCGTGATCATCCCTGGGACTCCCGTGTCCGGTCCCGGTCACCCGGCCGCCTCGATTCTGGCGACCCGGCCCGCCTCCGGGACACGGCCGAGGGGCGTTCTCACCCGAATGAGTGAGGGGCGTATCCGGTACCCCGGATACGCCCCTCACCTGGCCCTACGCCTGCCTGCGGACGGCGACTACGCGCCGCGCAGCACCGCCCCGGTGCGCTCGGCGGCCAGCGCCACCGCCGCGTCACGGGCGGCCGTGGACTCCTCGACCGTCAGCGTGCGGTCGGCCGCGCGGAAGCGCAGCGCGTACGCCAGGGACTTCTTGCCCTCGCCGACCTGCTCGCCGGTGAACACGTCGAACAGCCGCAGCGACTCCAGCAGTTCGCCCGCACCCTTGCGCAGCGCCGCCTCGACGGCGACCGCCGGGACGGACGCGTCCACGATCAGCGCCACGTCCTGGGTCGCCACCGGGAAGGAGGAGATCCGGGGTGCCACGACGGGCGCGCCGCCGGCCGCCGCGAGGCGGTCGAGGTCGAGCTCCATCGCGCTGGTGCGGGCCGGCAGGCCCAGCGCCTTCACCACGCGCGGGTGCAGCTCACCGGCGTGGCCGATGACCTGCTCGACCCCGTCGAGGGTGACGACGAGCTCGGCGCAACGGCCCGGGTGCCAGGGGCCGTACTGGCCCTGGCGGACCACCAGCTCCGCACCGGCCTCGACGGCCAGCGTGCGGGCGGCCTGGACCGCGTCGGCCCAGTCGGCCGGGCGGCCCTTGCCCCACCAGCCGGCCTGCTCGCGCGCTCCGGCCAGCACGACCGCGGCGTACCGCGGCTGGGCCGGCAGGGCGGCGTCGAGCGTGGCGATCTCCTCGTCCGTGGGACGGCGGTCGACGGGCAGCCGCACCGCCACGCCCGGCCGGTCGCCGGCGCGGAAGACCGAACCGGTCTCGAAGAGGGCGAGGTCGTGGCTGCCGCGGCTGTCGTTGCGGCGCAGCGCCTGCAGCAGGCCCGGCAGCAGCGTGGTGCGCAGCGCCGGCTCCTCGTCAGAGAGCGGGTTGACCAGCTTCACGACCTGGCGGGCGGCGTCGTGCGCGGGCAGCTGCAGCTGGTCGAAGACCTGCTCGCCGATGAACGGGTAGTTCAGCGCCTCGACGTAGCCGGCGCCGGCCAGCGCCCGGCCGACCCGGCGGTGCAGCTGCTGGCGCGCGGTCAGACCGCGGCCGGACGGCACCTGGGGCAGGGTGGACGGGAGGTTGGCGTAGCCCTCCAGCCGGATGACCTCTTCGGCGAGGTCGTTCGGCTCGGCGAGGTCGGACCGCCACGACGGGACGGTGACGACGAGCTCGTCCTGGCCGTAGACGTCGCAGCCGACCTCCTGGAGGCGGCGCACGACGGTCTCGCGGCCGTAGTCCACGCCCGCGACCGTGTCCGGGTGGTCCGCGCGCATCGCGATGGTGCGCGGGGCACCCGGGGCGACGAGCTCGGTCACGCCGGCCTCGGCGGTGCCGCCGGCGAGCAGCACGAGCAGGTCGACGGTCCGCTGCGCGGCCGCGGAGGCGGCCTGCGGGTCGACACCGCGCTCGAAGCGCTTGGAGGACTCCGAGGAGAGCTTCAGGCGGCGGGCGGTGCGCGAGACGGAGACCGGGTCGAAGTGCGCGGCCTCGATCACGACGTCCGTGGTGCCGGTGACGGCGCCCGTCTCCGGGTCGGCCACGGAGTCCGCGATCTCGGTGTTGGCCCCGCCCATGACGCCGGCGAGGCCGATCGGCCCGCTGTTGTCGGTGATCACCAGGTCCTCGGCGTCGAGGGTGCGCTTGACCCCGTCGAGGGTGGTGAACTTCTCGCCCTGTTCGGCCCGGCGCACGCCGATGGCACCGTCCAGGCGGGAGCGGTCGTAGGCGTGCAGCGGCTGGCCCAGCTCCAGCATCACGTAGTTCGTGACGTCCACGGCGAGGGAGATCGGGCGCATGCCGGCCTTCTGCAGGCGGCGCTTGAGCCAGATCGGGGAGCGGGCCTCGGGGTCCAGGCCGGTGACGGTGCGCGCGGTGAAGCGGTCGCACCCGGCCGGGTCCTCGATCTTGACGAGGTAGCCGTACGAGTTCGGCGCGGGCACGTCGAGCAGCGCCGGGTCGCGCAGCGGCAGGCCGAACGCGGTGGCGGTCTCGCGGGCGATGCCGCGCATCGACATGCAGTAGCCGCGGTCGGGGGTGACGTCGATGTCGAGGACCTCGTCGACGAGCTCCAGCAGCTCGATGGCGTCGGTGCCGGCCTCGTGCTCCGGCGGCAGCACGATGATGCCGTGGGTGCCGTCGTCGCCCATGCCCAGCTCGTCGCCGGAGCAGATCATGCCGTGCGAGTTCTTGCCGTACGTCTTGCGCGCGGCGATCGCGAAGTCGCCGGGCAGGACCGCGCCGGGCAGCGCCACGACGACCTTGTCGCCCACGGAGAAGTTGCGGGCGCCGCAGACGATCTCCTGGGGCTCGCCGGTGCCGTTGGCCCGGCCGACGTCGACGGTGCAGAAGCGGATGGGCTTCTTGAACTCCGTCAGCTCCTCGATGGTCAGCACCTGGCCGACGGCGAGGGGACCGGTCAGGTCCGCGCCGAGCTGCTCGACGGTCTCGACCTCCAGGCCGGCGTCGATGAGCTTGGCAGCGACGTCTCGACCGGTGGTGCCCGCGGGCAGGTCGACGTACTCCCGCAGCCAAGAAAGCGGGACCCGCATCAGATCTCCATCCCGAACGGCCGGGTGAACCGGACGTCACCCTCGACCATGTCTCGCATGTCTTCCACGTTGTGCCGGAACATCAGCATCCGCTCGATGCCGAAGCCGAAGGCGAACCCGCTGTACTCCTCGGGGTCCACACCGCAGGCGATGAGCACCTTCGGATTGACCATGCCGCAGCCGCCCAGCTCGATCCAGCCCTCGCTGGAGCAGGTCCGGCACGGGCGGTCGGGGTTGCCCACCGACGCGCCACGGCACACGTAGCACTGCATGTCCATCTCGGCGGACGGCTCGGTGAACGGGAAGAAGTGCGGGCGCAGGCGGGTCGTGGTCTCCTCGCCGAAGAGCTCCTTGACCATGTGGTCGATGGTGCCCCTGAGGTCGGCCATGGTCAGGCCCTTGTCCACGGCCAGCAGCTCGACCTGGTGGAAGACCGGGGTGTGCGTGGCGTCGAGCTCGTCGGTGCGGTACACGCGGCCCGGGCAGACGATGTAGACGGGCGGCTCGCGGCGCTCCAGCAGCGCGCGGGCCTGCACCGGCGAGGTGTGGGTGCGCAGCACGACACCGGACTCGTCGCCCTCGACCCCTTCGGGGCCCCGGACGAAGAAGGTGTCCTGCATCTGGCGCGCCGGGTGGTCCGGCGTGAAGTTGAGGGCGTCGAAGTTGAACCACTCCGCCTCGACCTCGGGGCCCTCGGCGACCTCGTAGCCCATGGCCACGAAGATGTCCGCGATGCGCTCCATGAGCGTGGTCAGGGGGTGGCGGGCGCCGGCCGGGACGCGGTCGTACGGCAGCGTGACGTCCACGGCCTCCTCGACCAGGACGCGCTCGTCGCGCTCGGCCTCCAGCTGGGCGAGGCGCTCCGCGTACGCCTTGTTCACGGCGCCGCGGGCCTGGCCCACGCGCTTGCCCGCCTCGGCCTTGGCCTGCGGGGGCAGCGCGCCGATCTCGCGGTTGGCGAGGGCGAGCGGCGAGGTGCCGCCGGCGTGGGCCGTCTTCGCGTGCGCCAGTGCGTCGAGGTCGCCGGCGGCCGCGAAGGCGGCGAGCGCCTCGTCCCGCATGCGCTCGATCTCTTCCGGTTTCAGTGCCTCGACCTCGACAGGGTCGTACGACTTGTTGGGTGCCGACATCTCTTCCCGTACTTCCGATGGGCTGGCTGGAGGTCCCCGCTCGACACAAGGAGCTCGACACAAGGACACAAAGGTGCCAAAGGACGAGTCTACGGGCCGCGGGGGAGGTGAGGAGCCCGAGGGCCGCCTGGCGAGACGCTCCGCAGTGCTGGTGCTACTGCGCGAGGTACGCGGGCGCGCCGACGGGCAGGATAAATCGGAATTCCGCGCCGCCGCCGGGGCCGCGGCCGACCGTGATGGTGCCGCCGTGGGCTTCCACGATGCCCTTGACGATGTACAGGCCCAGGCCGGTGCCGCCGCGCTTGCTGCCCCGCCAGAAGCGGGTGAAGACGCGGCCCATCGACTCCTCGGGGATACCGGGGCCCTCATCGGTCACGGTGACGGCTGTTCCCTTCTCGGTCTTGTCGGTGCCGCTGCCTCCTGCGGCGTTCGCCAGACAGGCCGGCGATACGTCGATGGTGACGGTTCCCTCGCCGTGGCGCACCGCATTTTCCAGGAGGTTGCCGAGGATCTGGTCGATCTTGTCCGGATCGGCCCACAGGGGGGGCAGGGAGCGGCTGACGCGGACGAGGAACCGGTCGGGGGCCTGGCCGTTGGCGGTGAGGGCCTGGACGTGCCGGCCGACGGCGGTGGCGATGTCGACGGGCTGGCGGCGGACCTCCAGGCGCCCGGAGTCGATGCGGGAGATGTCGAGGAGTTCGGCGATCAGGCGGGTGATGCGGCCGGCGTCGGCGTCGACGGTCTCCAACATCAGGCGCTTCTGGTCGTCGGTGAACCGCTCCCACTTGGCGAGGAGGGTCGCGGTGAACCCCTTGACCGAGGTCAGGGGCGAGCGCAGCTCGTGGGCGACGGTGGCGATCAACTCGGCGTGGCTGCGCTCCGTGCGGCGGCGGGCGTCGGTGCCGCGGAGGGTGACGACGAGGCGGCGCAGCGGGCCGGTGGGGTGGGCGCGGACGTACCGGGCGGAGACGAGGACCTCGCGGCCGCCGGGGAGCAGGAGGTTCCGCTCGGGCTGGCCGCGCCGGGTGGCGAGTCCGCCGTACGGGTCGGTGAGGGCCCACCAGCGGCGGCCGTCGAGGTCCTCCAGCGGCAGCGCCCGGTCGATGCGGGCCCCGAGGGCCTCGGCGGGGGTGAGGGCGGTGATGCGGGCCGCCGCGGAGTTGAAGCAGATCACCCGGCCGGTTTCGTCGGCGATGACGAGCCCGTCGGGCAGGTCGTCCGGGTCGATGCCCAGGCCGGTGAGGTCGGCGGTGTCCTGGCCGGTGCGGCCGCCGCCCGGGTGCTGCGCGGGCACGGCTCCCAGGGAGGGCGTCCCGGCCGCCTTCGAGGCCGCTGGCGAGCTGTTCGTACCGACGGTCATGTCCCCGTACCCCACATCTCCGAGTAGCGCAGTGGGCCCCCGGGCGGCCACATTACTAGCTGGGGGTCACGGAGCGGCACCCTCCGGGCGCCCGCTGTGCACGCGCGGAAGCATAGAGGCACACGGCGGCGGCCGTGGCGAGGTTCAGGCTTTCGGCCTTGCCGTGGATCGGGACGCGTACGACGGCGTCGGCGAGCGCCCGGGTCTCCTCGGGCAGGCCCCAGGCCTCGTTCCCGAAGACCCAGGCCGTGGGGCCGCCCATGCTGCCCGCGTCGAGCTCGGCGTCCAGGTCGTCCTCACCGGCCCCGTCGGCGGCCAGGATCCGGACGCCTGCCGACCGTAGCCCCTCGACGGCCCGCTCCACGGGCACGCCGACGGCGACGGGCAGGTGGAAGAGGGAGCCCACCGAGGCGCGCACGGACTTCGGGTTGTACAGGTCGACGGAGGCGTCGGTCAGCACGACCGCGTCGGCGCCGGCGGCGTCGGCGCAGCGCAGGACGGTACCGGCGTTCCCCGGGTCGCGGACGTGGGCGAGGACGGCGACGAGCCGGGGCCGGGCGGCGAGGATCTCCTCGAACGGGGAGTCGAGGAAGTGGCAGACGCCGACGAGCCCCTGGGGGGTGACGGTCTGGGAGACCTCGGCGAGCACCTCGTCGGAGGCGTAGTGGACGCGCACGCCGGCGGCGCGGGCGGCGGCGACGATCTCGCCGTAGCGCTCGGCGGCCTCGACGGTGGCGAACAGCTCGATCAGGGTGGGACCGGTGGAGCCGCGGTGCTCGACGGCCTCGCGGACGGCCTGGGGGCCCTCGGCGAGGAAGCGGCGTTCCTTGGTGCGGAAGTTGCGCCGTGCCAGCCGCCTGGCGGCGGCCACCCGCGGGGACCGGGGGGAGATCAGCTCGGCGGGGGCGGGGGTACCCATGGTCGGTCGGCTCGCTTCCGTACGTACTGCGGGTGTGCGCGGGTCTGGGAGGGGCGGGGCGGAGCGGTGGCCCCGGCCGCGAGGGGCGGGGCGGTGCCCCAGACGCGCCGGACCCGCAGGCACAGGGCCTGCGGGTCCGGGCTGAAGCCAGTGAAGGCCTGCTGCGTAAGGCGCGGTGCTTAGGCGGCGGCGGGGGCCTTCGGGGCGTTCACGTCGGCCGGGAGCGCCTTCTGGGCGACCTCGACCAGCGCGGCGAACGCGTTGGCGTCGTTGACGGCCAGCTCCGCGAGGATCTTGCGGTCCACCTCGATGTTGGCGGCCTTCAGACCCTGGATGAGGCGGTTGTACGTCATGCCGTTCTGGCGGGCAGCGGCGTTGATGCGCTGGATCCACAGCTGACGGAAGTCGCCCTTGCGCTTCTTGCGGTCGTTGTAGTTGTAGACCAGCGAGTGGGTGACCTGCTCCTTGGCCTTGCGGTACAGGCGCGAACGCTGACCGCGGTAGCCGGAGGCCGCCTCGAGGATCGCCCGGCGCTTCTTGTGGGCGTTTACTGCCCGCTTGACGCGTGCCACTTTTTAACTCCTTGTAGCGGGGCCGCGGGTGTGTTCACGCGGCCCGAAAGTTCGATGGGGTACCGGTCTTGGCATCCCGCCCCGGTGGGGGCGGGACGTCAGATGCCGAGAAGCTTCTTGATCTTCGCGGCGTCGCCCGGGGCCATCTCGGCGTTGCCGGTGAGGCGACGCGTCAGCTTGGACGACTTGTGCTCGAGCAGGTGGCGCTTGCCGGCGCGCTCACGGAGCACCTTGCCGGAGCCGGTGACCTTGAAGCGCTTCTTGGTACCGCTGTGCGTCTTGTTCTTCGGCATGGCGCCGTTCTCTCCTCGTCGGTGGCGTTCCCACCGGTCCGGTACCGGACCGGCTCGCGGGAACGTCATGGTGTGTCGGTGATCCGGAGCGGATGCCCCGGGATCAGGCCTCGGCCTGTGCCTCGTCAGAGGCGTCGGCAGCCTCGGCAGGGGCGACCGCGTCGCCCTCCGCGGCGTCCGCTTCCTTGGCGGCGGCCGCACCCTGGCGCTCGGCCTTGCGGGCGGCCTGGGCCTCGCGGGCTTCGGCCATCGCCTCGGTCTTCTTCTTGTGGGGACCGAGAACCATGATCATGTTGCGGCCGTCCTGCTTCGGGTTCGACTCGACGAAACCGAGCTCCTGGACGTCCTCCGCCAGACGCTGCAGCAGTCGGTAGCCGAGCTCCGGCCGGGACTGCTCGCGACCACGGAACATGATCGTGATCTTGACCTTGTCGCCCTGCTTGAGGAACCGAACGACGTGACCCTTTTTGGTGTCGTAGTCGTGCGGGTCGATCTTCGGCCGGAGCTTCATCTCCTTGATGACCGTGTGCGCCTGGTTCTTGCGCGCCTCACGGGCCTTCATCGCCGACTCGTACTTGAACTTGCCGTAGTCCATGAGCTTGCAGACCGGCGGACGGGCAGACGCTGCGACCTCGACGAGGTCCAGGTCGTACTCCTGCGCGAGTTCAAGCGCCTTCGCAAGCGGGACGATGCCCACCTGTTCGCCGCTGGGACCGACGAGTCGCACCTCAGGGACACGAATCCGATCGTTGATGCGGGGCTCGGTGCTGATGGATCCTCCTCGGTAGCACCACACGGCTGCCAGGCAGACAGCCGCTGACGTCTGTGTCGTCGTGACCAACCGCGGCGGAGCAAAGAAAATGCCCCGTCGGGCACAGGCAGGGGCTCCAAGACAACCGGAGCACCGCCGCGTGCGAACCGCGGGGCGCAGACTCGGGCGGCTTTCCATCGTCCGTACGGAACGATGGATGCCGCCTGACCGGTGACCCGCCGCCCCGGAGGGCGGTCAGGTGGGAGAACGGAGCCTCCACTTGTGGGCCGGGGACATAGGTCTCCGGCCGGTCGTAGCCCAATATAGCATTCCGCGCCAGACCTGCTCACCCGGTGCCACGTCAGGCGCCCGCGCGACCCGGCTTATCGTGTGGGGCATGACTGACGCGACCCCCTCCCCCGCCGCCGAGGCCGACCAGGCCCCCGACTACGACGCCCTGACGCGTGACATCGCGGACGTGCCCGCCGTCGAGGTGATCACCACGGTGGCCGTGCACCTGCTGAGCGCCGCGGCGGTCAACCTGGGACTGGACAAGCCGGACTCCGAGCACAAGGACCTCGACGAGGCCCGCAAGCTGATCACGGCCCTGGCCGGCCTGGTCACGGCCAGCGCCACCGAGATCAGCTCCTTCCACGCGGCCCCGCTGCGCGACGGCCTGAAGTCGCTCCAGCTGGCGTTCCGCGAGGCGTCGATCGTCCCGGACGAGCCGGGCCAGGGTCCGGGCGAGAAGTTCACCGGGCCCGTCTACGCCTGACGGGTGGGCACCCGGCCGGGCGAGGCCGGGGCGGGCCGGGAACGGCATCCGAACGGGCCGGGGCGCTGCGCCCCGGCCCGTTCCGTTTTCGTGCTTCTTCTCACTTCCGCTTCCCGTGCGGCCGCACGCCGGTTCCCGCCCGTGCGCCCACCGGGCGATCAGCGGGTGAAGAGGGCCTCTCCCGGCGGGGCGGGGGCCGTCTCGGGGAGCAGCGCCAGGTCCAGCCCGCGCACCAGGCGCGCCCGGAGGGTCTCGTCGGCCGCCAGCGCCCCGGCGATCCGGCGGGCCGCGGCTGCTGCTGCGGCTTGCGGACCGGCGGCCAGGACGACCGCGAGGATGCCGTCGGCGTCGGCCCCGGCCGGGACGAGGTGGGCGCGGAGCACGGCGGGCTCCCCCGCCACCGCGGCCCGTACGGCCTCCCGCACCGCCGGGTCGGCCAGCGGGTCGGCGTCGGTACGGCCCTCGGCCAGCGCGAGCAGAGCGGAGCCGGTGAGCTGGTAGGTCACGGGGCCAGCCAGGTCGAGGACCAGGGTGTCGGCCTTCTCGTGCGCGACGGCGGCCAGCGCCTGCCGCAGGGGTACGGCCACGGGCCGGGCCGCCGGGTCCCACCGTGCGAGCGAGGCGATCGAGGTGAACGCGGGCAGCGCGCGCCGGTTCCCGGCCTGCAGGGTGGGAACGGCCATGTCACTGGTCTTCTCGCGCTTGAGGCCCGTCTCCGGGTCGGTCTCGACGTCGCCGAGGACGGCGACGACCGGGACCAGCAGCCGGGCGTCCTTGAGCGCGGCCAGCAGCTCCGGCTCCTTCGCCCGGTCCTCGGACCAGGCGGCCAGAGCCGCGCTCAGCCGGGGGTCGGCGGAGCCGTCGTCGTCGGAAAAACCGGGATCGGGGATGGTTTTGTTCGCCACAGTTACCCGACCCTATCCCGCCTCCGGTCCGGCGCCGACGCGCGGTCAGTCCTCCGACGCGTGCCGGGCGGCCGTGGGCCGGCGGGCCAGTACGGCGGCCAGCGCGAGCAGGGCCAGCCCCGTGCCCGCGGCCACCGGGACCCGGAGCCGTTCCACGCGGTCGGCGGGGCGGGCGGGCTCGGGGCCCGGGCCGAAGTACCGCTGCCCGGCGGCGACGGGTTCGGGGAGCGCCGGCTCGGGGCGCAGGGCCTCCGCGGCCTGGAGGGCGGCAACGGGGTCCACGAGGCCGTGGCCGCGGGCGTCGTCGCGGCCGCCGGCCGGGGAGTCGGCGGCGGTGTCCTGGAGCAGCTTCTTGATCTGGGCCGGGGAAAGGTCCGGGTGCGCGGCCTTGAGCAGGGCGACGGTGCCGGAGACGAACGCGGCGGCCGCGCTGGTGCCCCAGCCCTCGTAGTAGGCGCGGTCGGGGTCGGCGATGACGACCCCGACGCCGGGGGCGCTGACGCTGGCGTACCAGTTGCGGGTGGAGAAGGCGGCCTTCCGGCCGCTGCGGTCCACCGCGGTGACGGCGATGACCCCGGGATAGGCGGCCGGGTAGGAGGCGTGGTCGCCCTCGCGGCCGCCGTTGCCCGCGGAGGCGACCACGACGGCGCCCTTGCCGAGGGCGTACTGGACGGCCTCGTCCTCGGCGGCCTCGTGGTGCGCGGAGTCGCTGTCGTCGCCGAGCGACAGGTTGATCACGTCCGCGCCGTGGTCGGCGGCCCAGCGGATGCCCTCGGCGAGGGCGCCGCCCTTGCTCTGGCGGGCCGTGGACCGGCCTGGGTCGCCCTCTTCGAGGATCACCCGGACCGGCAGGACCTTCGCCTGCGGGGCCACGCCGAGGACGCCCTGGCGGCGGTTGCGGCCGTGACCGTGCCCGGCGATGATCCCGGCCATCGCCGTGCCGTGGCGGGCCCAGGCGCGGTCGCCGGGGCCGGCGCCCATGCCGACCAGGTCGGTGCCGTCGAGGACCTGGCCTGCGAGGTCGGGGTGGGTGGGGTCGACGCCGGTGTCGAGGACGGCGACGGTGACGCCGTCGCCCTGGGTGATGCCCCAGGCCTCCTCGGCGCGCAGGGCGGTCAGGCCCCACTGGCGGTCGCGCACGGCGTCGGCGGTGGCCGGGGGCGCGGTCGCGCCGACGAGGACGGCGCCGAGGACGAGGGCCGCGGCGGAACGGGTGCGGCTCATCGGGTGGACCCCGCGGAGCCGGAGTCCGGGCCGAAGCCTGAGCCGGGGCGGAAGCCGGAGCCGGGAGCCGCTGCCGTCGCGGCCTTGGCGGACGTCGCAGCGTGCGCGGCCTTCGCGGCCTTCGCGGCCTTCGGCGAGGCGAGGGAGCGGACGGTGCCCTCCATCCGGTCCGCGACCGCCTTGGCCTCGTGTCCGAGGCCGGCCTGGGCGACGGCGCCGGTGGCGTTCTTCCGCATCGCTTCCTCCGCCGGGACGGGCGCCTCCACGGTGCGGCCGTCAGCGAACGCGGAGACGGCGTAGACGACGACCGGGGCGTCGGGCAGCACGGATGCGGTCCAGGCGGCGCGTCGGGCGTCCGGGAAGCCGAAGGCGGGCGGCGCGCCGAGCCGGCCCCGCAGGCCGGCCATCGCGGTGGCGTCGGCCGGGGTGAACACCATGCCGACGGCGATCAGGGAGCTGCGGGTGGCGTCCGCGTAAGTGGCGCGCAGGACCCGGGTGCAGCCGGTGGGGGCGAGGGCGGCCCGCCAGTCGGGGGCGAGGGCGGGCCCGCAGTCGGAGTCGGGTGCGAGGGCGACCCGGGTCCAGGTCCGGTCGGCACCGCCGGGGCCTGCGTCGGCGCCGGTCAGGACGGGCGGGAAGAGGCTGTCCGCGGGGGCGGCGCGCCAGAGCGACCCGGCGGTGCGGTAGGCGGCCTCGGGGGTCGGCGGGCTGCTCGCGGCGTGTCGTTCGGCCCAGCCGGTGAGGGCGGCGGCCGTGAGCAGGCCGGTCCCGAGCACGGCGCAGAGGGCGGCGGCCGCGGTACGGGCCGCGCTGCGGGAGGGACACGGTTGGGGGTCGGGCTCGGCCAGGGCCGCGGTGTGCGGTGTCGACGTGCTCATCCGGCGGCTCCGCCCCCCGTTTCGTACGGCTGCCTCCGGGGTACTTTACGCGGCCGCCCCGACCGCCCCGGCCCTCCCGGCCCCGGCATCGCCCCCGGCCCCGGCCCGCGGGTTCCGGCCCCGCCCTCGTGGCTGCGCCCTGCTCCCGCCGGCCGCCCCCGGACCGAGGCGGACCGCTCCGCGGGACCGCGTGGCACCGCGAGCGGTCGGCGCAGGGTCGGCCGCCGCTGCGGGCGACTGACCGCGTACGCCGCCCGCGTACGGCCACCACGGGCTCGGATCCGGCCCGGTCACCGCGACGGCACGGCGGCACGGGACCGCCGGGACGGCTTCGGGGCAGCGGTGACACGGGGGTTACCCGAGGGTACGGCGGCGTGGCAAGCTGCGGCCCATGACTGCTGCCGCCGGTGGGGACCGGGCCCGGTACGACCGGGCCACCGCGCATCTCGACGCGCCCTTGGCCGTCGTGGACCTCGACGCGTTCGACGCCAACGCCGACGATCTGGTGCAGCGGGCCGGCGGGAAGCCGATCCGGGTCGCCAGCAAATCCGTCCGCTGCCGGGCGCTGCTCGAACGGGTCCTGGCCCGACCGGGGTTCGCCGGGATCATGTCGTACACCCTCGCCGAGTCGGTCTGGCTGGCCCGGTCGGGGTTCGAGGACGTGCTGCTGGCCTATCCCTCCGCCGACCGCGCCGGCTTCGCCGAGCTCGCGGGCGATCCGAAGCTGGCCGCGGCGATCACCGTCATGGTCGACGACCCGGCCCAGCTGGAGCTGATCGACCGGTCCCGCGGCGGCGGCACCCAGGAGGTCCGGGTCTGCCTGGAGCTGGACACCGCGCTGCACGTGCTCGGCGGCCTGGTCCGGATCGGCGCCCGGCGCTCGCCGCTGCGCGAGCCCGCGCAGCTGGCGGCGCTCGCCCGTACGGTCGCCGCCCGGCCGGGGTTCCGGGTGGTCGGGCTGATGGGGTACGAGGGCCACGTCGCCGGTGTCGGCGACGCGCTGGCCGGGCGTCCGCTGAGGTCCCGGGCGATCCGGCTGATGCAGGCGGCGGCCCGCCGGGAGCTGGCCGCCCGCCGCGCGGAGGCGGTGCGGGCCGTGCGGGCGGTGGTCCCGGACCTGGAGTTCGTCAACGGCGGGGGCACGGGCAGCGTGCAGCAGACGGCCGCCGAGGCGGCGGTCACTGAAATCGCGGCCGGGTCCGGGCTGTACCTGCCGCGGCTGTTCGACAACTACACCTCCTTCCGCGGTCGTCCGGCGGCCCTGTTCGCCCAGCCGGTGGTCCGGCGGCCGGGGGTGGGCGTGGTCACCGTGCTCGGCGGCGGGTACCCGGCCTCGGGCGCGGCCGGCCCCGACCGGCTCCCCGAGCCGTACCTGCCCGCGGGGCTGCGCTACGACCCGCAGGAGGGCGCCGGGGAGGTGCAGACGCCACTGCTCGGCGCCCCCGCCGACGACCTGCTGATCGGGGACCGCGTGTGGTTCCGCCACGCGAAGGCGGGCGAGTTGTGCGAACGCTTCGACGTCCTGCACCTCGTCGAGGGCGACCGGGTGACGGCGGTCGTCCCCACGTACCGCGGCGAGGGCCGCACGTTCCTCTGACTCCCGCGTCCGGCTCCCGGGCACGGTCGGACAGGTGCGGCACTCGAAGACGTACACGCCGGTGCCGCAGAGGTCCAGGGGGACTCATCCGAGGCAGCGGGGTCGAGGTGGTCGCGGTCCTGGGCAACGAGCCCGGTCCCTCGGTGGGCGAGGCCTGGCGGGCCACGGCCGGGGTCGGGGTGGAGCCCGGCGCCTCGTTCGGGGACCGCGTCTGCGGCATCACGCGGAGGAGTACGACTACCGGGTCGTCAGCCTGGCCTACCGGGACGGCTCCGGCCCGGATGTGGGGCGGCCGGGGCGGCGGCGTGGGGCGCCCCGCGGGCGGGGGGGGGGGGGGGGGGCCCGGGGGGGCCGGGGGGGGAAAAGGGGGGGGGGGGACCCCCCGACAATGAGCCGTCGACGAGGAAGTCGGTGGCGTTGATGAAGGAGGAGTCGTCGCTGGCGAGGAAGGCCACGGCGGCGGCGATCTCGGTGGCCTCGGCGAACCGGCCGAGGGGGATGTGCACGAGGCGACGGGCGGCCCGCTCGGGGTCCTTGGCGAACAGCTCCTGCAGCAGGGGGGTGTTCACGGGCCCCGGGCACAGGGCGTTGACGCGGATGCCCTCGCGGGCGAACTGGACGCCGAGTTCGCGGGACATGGCGAGCACGCCGCCCTTGGACGCGGTGTAGGAGATCTGGGAGGTGGCGGCACCCATGATCGCCACGAAGGAGGCGGTGTTGATGATGGAGCCGCGGCCCTGGCGCTGCATGTAGGGCAGGGCGGCCTTGCAGCACAGGTAGACGGAGGTGAGGTTGACGTCCTGGACGCGCCTCCAGGCCTCAAGGCCGGTGGTGAGGATGGAGTCGTCGTCCGGGGGTGAGATGCCGGCGTTGTTGAAGGCGATGTCCACGGAGCCGTAGGTGTCGAAGGCGGTCTTGAAGAGGGCCTCGACGTCCTCCGGGCTGGTGACGTCGACCTTGACGAAGGTGCCGCCGACCTCCTCGGCCGCGGCCTTGCCGGCGGTCTCGTCGATGTCGGCGCAGACGACGTTGGCGCCCTCGGAGGCCAGGCGGCGGGCGGTGGCGAGGCCGATGCCGCTGCCGGCCCCGGTGATGACGGCGGTACGGCCGACCAGGCGGCGGCAGACGATCTCTTCGGTGGGCTGGGCGGTCATGGTTCAGGCCTCCGTGCTGATGAAGACGTTCTTGGTCTCGGTGAATGCGGTGAGGGCGTCGGGTCCGAGCTCGCGGCCGAGTCCGGACTGCTTGTAGCCGCCGAAGGGCGTCCAGTACCGGACGCTGCTGTGGGAGTTGACGGACAGGTTGCCCGCGGCGACGGCGCGGGAGACGCGCAGTGCGCGGCCGACGTCACGGGTCCAGAGGGAGCCGGAGAGGCCGTACTCGGTCGCGTTGGCCAGGCGTACGGCGTCCTCCTCGTCCTCGAAGGGCAGGACGACGGCGACGGGCCCGAAAACCTCCTCGGCGGCCACGGGCGCGGTGGGGGCGACGTCCGTGACGAGGGTCGGGGGGTACCAGAAGCCGGGGCCCTCGGGGGCGGTGCCACGGATCGCGGCGAGGCCGTCGGGGACGTAGGAGCGGACGCGGTCCAGCTGGGCGCGCGAGATCAGCGGGCCCATCTGGGTCTTCTCGTCGCCGGGGTCCCCGACGACGACCCCCTCGATGCCGGGTGCGAGCAGGTCGAGGAAGCGGTCGTACACGGTTCGTTGGACGAGGATCCGGGTGCGGGCGCAGCAGTCCTGGCCGGAGTTGTCGAGGAAGGACATGGGGGCGGACGCGGCGGCCGCCTCCAGGTCCGCGTCGGCGAAGACGATGTTGGGGCTCTTGCCGCCGAGTTCGAGGGTGACGCGCTTCACCCGGTCGGCGCACTTGGCCATGATCTGCTTGCCGACGCGGGTGGAGCCGGTGAAGACGATCTTCGCGACTCCGGGGTGTTCGACGAGCGCGTCGCCGGCGGTGTCCCCGCGGCCGGGGAGCACCTGGAAGAGGTTC
>NZ_JBHWJJ010000015.1:0-102513 GCF_042732005.1 Streptomyces sp. NPDC059851
CCGGGGGCCCCCCCGGCGTCTTGGGCCCGGGGGGGGCGGGCCGGGCCAACCCGCGCGGGGGGGGGGGCCCGGGGGGGGGGGCCCCGGCGCAGAGGTAGCGCGGGGCCGCGGCCCGGGTTCTGCTACGGGCGGGTGAAGGCGGCCAGGATGTGGTCCGCGGCCAGGGTCGGGGTCAGGGAGCCCTCCCTGACCCGGGCCTCCAGGGCGGGGGCCAGGTCCCGCACCGCCGGATCGTCCCGCAGCCGCTGCAACAGTTCGTCGCGGACCATGGACCAGGTCCACTCCACCTGCTGGGCGGCCCGCTTCGAGGCCAGCCGGCCTCCGGCGTCCAGCAGCCGGCGGTGCTGTTCGAGGCGGTTCCACACCTCGTCCAGCCCGCTGGACTCCCGGGCGCTGCACGTCAGTACCGGCGGCGTCCACGCCGCGTCGGCGGGGTGCATCAGCCGCAGCGCGCCGGACAGTTCGCGGGCGGCAGCGCGGGCGTCGCGTTCGTGCGGGCCGTCGGCCTTGTTGACCGCCAGGACGTCGGCGAGTTCCAGGACGCCCTTCTTGATGCCCTGGAGCTGGTCCCCGGTACGGGCCAGGGACAGCAGCAGGAAGGAGTCGACCATTCCGGCGACCGTGGTCTCCGACTGTCCGACGCCGACCGTCTCGACCAGGACGACGTCGTAGCCGGCCGCCTCCATCACGATCATCGACTCGCGGGTGGCCTTGGCGACCCCGCCGAGCGTTCCCGCCGACGGGGAAGGGCGGACGAAGGCGGCCGGGTCCACCGACAGGCGTTCCATCCGCGTCTTGTCGCCGAGGATGGAGCCGCCCGTACGGGTCGAGGAGGGGTCCACGGCCAGGACCGCAACCCGGTGGCCCAGCCCGGTCAGCATCGTGCCGAACGCGTCGATGAACGTGGACTTGCCGACGCCCGGCACACCGCTGATCCCGATGCGCCGGGCCCGCCCCGCGTGCGGGAGCAGCTGCGTCAGCAGGGTCTGCGCCAACACGCGGTGCGCGGGGAGGGTGGACTCGACGAGCGTGATCGCACGCGCGATGAACGCGCGCTTCCCGTCGAGCACCCCCTTCGCGTAGGCCTCGATGTCGATCTTCGGCACCGGCCCCCGCCTACAGCTCGTGGCCCAGATCCGCGGCGAGCCGCGTCACCAGGTCGTGGGCCGCGTCCGGGATGACCGTGCCCGGCGGGAACACCGCCGCCGCGCCCATCTCCAGCAGCGTCGGCACGTCGGCCGGTGGGATCACCCCGCCCACCACGATCATGATGTCCTCGCGCCCCTCCTCCGCCAGCTGCTCGCGCAGCGCCGGTACGAGGGTCAGGTGGCCGGCCGCCAGCGACGACACGCCCACGACGTGGACGTCCGCCTCGACGGCCTGGCGGGCCACCTCCGCCGGGGTCTGGAACAGCGGGCCGACGTCGACGTCGAAGCCCAGGTCGGCGAAGGCCGTCGCGATGACCTTCTGGCCGCGGTCGTGGCCGTCCTGGCCCATCTTGGCGACGAGCACGCGCGGACGGCGGCCCTCCGCCTCCTCGAACCGGTCGACGAGCGCACGGGTGCGCTCCACGTTCGGGGACTCGCCTGCTTCGCTGCGGTACACACCCGAGATCGTACGGATCTGGCTGGCGTGCCGTCCGTACACCTTCTCCAGGGCGTCCGAGATCTCGCCTACGGTGGCCTTGGCCCGCGCCGCGTCCACCGCCAGGGAGAGCAGGTTGCCCTCCAGGCCCTGCCCGGCGCCCCGCTCGGCCGCGTTGGTCAGGGCGCGCAGCGCGTCCTGCGTGCGGGCGTCGTCGCGTTCCTCGCGCAGCCGGCGCAGCTTGTCGATCTGCTGCGCGCGCACCGAGGAGTTGTCGACCTTGAGGACCTCGATCTGCTCGTCGTTCTCGACACGGTACTTGTTGACGCCGATCACGGGCTGCCGGCCGGAGTCGATCCGCGCCTGGGTGCGGGCGGCGGCCTCCTCGACGCGCAGCTTCGGGATGCCGGCGTCGATGGCCTGCGCCATGCCGCCGGCCGCCTCGACCTCCTGGATGTGCTGCCAGGCCCGGCGCGCGAGGTCGTACGTCAGCTTCTCGACGTACGCGCTGCCGCCCCACGGGTCGATCGACCGGCAGGTGCCCGACTCCTGCTGGAGCAGCAGCTGGGTGTTGCGGGCGATGCGCGCGGAGAAGTCCGTCGGCAGGGCGAGCGCCTCGTCGAGGGCGTTGGTGTGCAGCGACTGGGTGTGGCCCTGGGTCGCGGCCATCGCCTCGATGCAGGTGCGGGTGACGTTGTTGAAGACGTCCTGCGCGGTCAGCGACCAGCCCGAGGTCTGCGAATGGGTGCGCAGGGAGAGGGACTTGGTGTTCTTCGGCTCGAACTGCTTGACCAGCTTCGCCCACAGCAGGCGGGCGGCGCGCAGCTTGGCGACCTCCATGAAGAAGTTCATGCCGATCGCCCAGAAGAAGGACAGGCGCGGCGCGAACGCGTCCACGTCCAGGCCCGCTTCCCGGCCGGCCCGCAGGTACTCCACACCGTCCGCGAGCGTGTACGCCAGCTCCAGGTCCGCCGTCGCCCCGGCCTCCTGGATGTGGTACCCGGAGATCGAGATCGAGTTGTACCGCGGCATCTTCTGCGAGGTGAACGAGAAGATGTCCGAGATGATCCGCATCGACGGCTTCGGCGGATAGATGTAGGTGTTGCGGACCATGAACTCCTTGAGGATGTCGTTCTGGATGGTCCCGGCGAGCTTGTCGGGGGAGACGCCCTGCTCCTCCGCCGCCACGATGTAGAGGGCGAGGACCGGCAGCACCGCGCCGTTCATCGTCATCGACACCGACATCTTGTCCAGCGGGATGCCGTCGAACAGCTGCCGCATGTCGTAGATGGAGTCGATCGCCACGCCCGCCATGCCGACGTCGCCCGTCACCCGCGGGTGGTCGCTGTCGTAGCCGCGGTGCGTCGGCAGGTCGAAGGCCACCGACAGGCCCTTCTGGCCGGCCGCGAGGTTGCGCCGGTAGAAGGCGTTCGACTCCTCGGCCGTGGAGAAGCCCGCGTACTGGCGGATGGTCCAGGGCTGGTTGACGTACATCGTCGGGTAGGGGCCGCGCAGGTACGGGGCCACGCCCGGGTACGTCGCCAGGAAGTCCAGGCCCTCCAGGTCCCGCCCGGTGTACAGCGGCTGGACGCCGATGCCCTCGGGCGTCTCCCACACCAGGTCGCCCGGGGCGGTGCCGGTGGATTCCTTGACGGCGGCGCGCCACTGGTCCTCGGAGCCGGCGGCGGGGGCGACCGCGCCGCTGCGGAGCGGGAGGTCGGAGAAGTCGGGGATCCCGCTGCCGGTCATGATGCCGCTCACGAGGCCACTCCCATCCGGTCGAGAACGGAGGACAGCACGGCGACCGCGTCGCAGCCGGCGTAGACGTACTCGTCGACGGCGTCGGCCGCCGTGCCGGGCCTGCCCGCGAGGAACACGGTCGTCGCGCCCGCCGAACGCAGGGCCGCGGCGACGGCCTCGGCCTGCTCCTCGTACAGGGCGTCGCTGGAGCACAGCACGGCCATGCCGTCGGCGCCGCTCGCCGCGTACGCCTCGGCGGCCGTCGCCGCGTCCACCGACACCGGGTCGTGGACCGGCTGGATGCCGCCCGCCTGGAACAGGTTCGAGGCGAAGGTGGCGCGGGCGGTGTGCGCCGCCGCCGTGCCGAGTGCCGCGAGGAAGATCCGCGGTCGGGCTCCGGTCGCCGCCAGGTGGGCGTCGCTGCGGGCGCGCAGCGCCTCGTACGCCTCGTCGCGCCGGACCCGGGGCAGCCCGCCGGACGGGGCCTCGGGGGCGCTCTCGCGCTCGGGCAGCTGCTCGGTGAGCAGCGGGAACTCGCTGACGCCGGTGATGGGCTCGCGGCGCTTGGCCAGGCGTGCGGAGCGCTCCGCCCACGTCGCGGCCAGGCGGTCGGCGACCAGGCCCGAGCGCAGGGCGGCGGGCAGTCCGCCCGCCTTCTCGACGGTCTGGAAGAACTCCCAGGCGGCGTCGGCGAGTTCGTCGGTGAGCCGCTCCACGTAGTAGGAGCCGCCGGCCGGGTCGATGACGCGGGCCAGGTGCGACTCCTCCAGCAGGATGGAGGAGGTGTTGCGGGCGATGCGGCGCGCGAACGCGTCCGGCAGGCCGAGTTCGTGGTCGAACGGGAGCACGGTGACCGCGTCGGCGCCGCCCACGCCGGCCGCCATGCAGGCGACGGTGGTGCGCAGCATGTTCACCCACGGGTCGCGACGGGTCATCATCACCGGCGAGGTCACGGCGTGCTGGCGCTGGGCGCCGGCCTGCGCGGCCCCGCACGCCTCGGCGATCCTGGCCCACAGCCGGCGCGCGGCCCGGAGCTTCGCGATGGTCAGGAACTGGTCGGCGGTCGCCGCGTACCGGAATTCCAGCTGGCCGAGGGCGGCCTCGATGCCGAGCCCCGCTCCGTCGAGGGCGCGCAGGTAGGCGACACCGGTGGCCAGCGACAGGCCCAGCTCCTCGGCGGCCGAGCCGCCGGCCTCGTGGTAGGGCAGGGCGTCCACGGACAGGGCGCGCACGCCCGGCCAGTGCGCGGCCGCCTCCTGGGCGAGGGCGACGGCCGGGGTGAGGTCCGCCTCCTCGCCGGTGCGGGCCTCGTGGCCCAGCGGGTCGGCACCCAGGGCGGCACGGGCGGCCTCGGGGGCCACGCCGCGCTCGGCGTACAGGGCGAACAGGGCGCGGGCGGCCGCGGCGAATTCGGCGCCGGCGTCGAGGGACACGGGCGCGAGGTCCAGGTACACCCCGTCCAGGGCGCGGCCCAGCGACTCCACGGGCAGCCCGTCCCGGCCCAGGGTCAGCCAGAGGGAGGTGACGCCGTTCTCCAGGTCGGCGAGGACGGCCTCGTTGACCCGGGCGGGGTCGGCGCCGAGGTGCCGCTGACGCACGTCCCAGCCGGAGGCGGAGCCGCCCGCGGGGCTCCCGCCCCGTACGAAGGGGGCGAACCCGGGGAAACCGGTGTCGTGGGGCGTTTCGGGCGTCGTGTACAGGGGGCGGGTGGTGAGCCCGTCCTCTAGCTTCGTGGACAACGCGTCTTCCGCGGCGTCGCCGGTTGCCTCCTTGCCGGACTTGCGCAGTACGCCTTCTACCAGGCGCTGCCACTGCTCATGCGTCGCGTCAGGGAACTCGGCGGCCAGGGAGAGCCCGTCGTCAGGCAGGACCGTCATGGCCCGAATGCTAGGGGGGTCACCCAGAGGACGACCATAACCACCGGATGTGATCTCCCCCTCTCAGGTGAGGGGGGCGCGGCACGGACGAGCGGCTTGGGGGAGGGCTCCCGGGCCGTCAGGCGGGCAGGGTGTTGCGGTGGGAGCGGCGTCGGGCGGCACTGAACAGGGCCTGGAGCTGTACGCCGGACTGCTCGACGTCGTCCAGCGGGGAGGGGAAGGGGAGGGTGACGTCGCGGTGGCCGCGGGCCTCCTCCAGCCGCAGGGTGATGCCGTAGCGGTCCATGGCGAGCGGCAGCGCGCGCACGAGGGCGGCGGTCGGTGCGGGCCGGACCAGGCGGAGCAGCAGGGTGACGAGTTCGGCGTGGTCGTCGAGGAGGTGGGTGAGCATGCCGGCCTCGTACGGCGCGAGCGGGTCGGGGGAGGCCGCCTCCAGCTCCTGCAGCCCGACGTGCGAGCGGTGGCCGTCGCCGGTCTCCAGGACGGCCCGGTCGAGCTCCATGCAGGTGGAGGCGTCGGGGTCGGCGTCCAGGTACGGGGTGAGGAGGCGGCCGAGGAGCGTGACGCGGGCGCGCACCCGGTCCCGTACGGGGGTGGGGGCGACGTCGGTGAACTCCAGCCGGATCGCGGGCCGGTGCTCGGCGTGGCCGCCGGGTTCCGCGGGGTGCAGGTGAAGCCGGCCGAGGGGGTCGGTGCCGTCGAGGTGGCGGACCTCGGTGGCCAGCCCGTCGACGGTCACGGTCATGGAGTGGGCGGAGGCCAGGATCGACCGGACCCGCTCGGCGTCGGTGGACATGCGTATCCCTCTCCCTCACGGGTTACTTAGGTATGCCTAACCTAACCCATCCTGGAGGTGCGTTGAACCCCGGATCGAGCCACTCCGTGTCGTTGTTGGGCTGAACGGGTGAAGCACGAGAGGATGGGGGGATGCACATGAAGCGCACGGTCGAGGCGGTCCGGTGAGCAGGTACGACGTCACGGACGAACAGTGGGAGGGGCTCGCGCAGGTGGTCCCCCTGCGCAGTCGCAACGAGTGGCCCTCCCGGGTGGACCACCGCACGATCCCCACGACCCCCAAGGCGTCTGCGGCGGAGCAGCGCCGCTTCGTCGTGATCCGGGTCCAGGTCTTCGCCGACGCCCGGGAGGTGGCCGAGTACCTGATCGCGCAGATCCCCGTGCTGCTCGACCTCACCGGCGCGGACACCGAAGTGGCCAAGCGGATCCTGGACTTCAGCAGCGGCGTCGTCTTCGGGCTCGGCAGCGGGATGCACCGGGTCGACCGGAACGTCTTCCTGCTGGCCCCCGTCGGGACCGAGGTCGAGGGGATCGCGGCCGCCGCCGTCCCCCGATCGTAGGAAGGACGCCGTGGCGGAACGGTTCGCCGGACCCGAGGAAGGTCCGGGGGCCCGTACCGTCCCGCGCATGGACGCCACCTCGGACGCGGCGGGTGCCCTGGCCGCCGCCCTCCCGCGGCCCCGGGCCGCCTCGACCGTCCCGCCACGACCCCGGCCCGCGGCGGACGATGCGGACCCCGCGGCCGATGCCGCCGCGCCCGACGCCGCCGCGCCCGACGCCGCCGCGCCCGCCGCCGCCGCGCCCGATGTCCCCGGGTTCGATGCCCTCGCGGCCGATGCCGCCGCGTCCGATGCCCCCGGGTTCGATGCCCTCGCGGCCGATGCCGCCGCGGCCGATGCCGCCGCGTCCGATGCCCCCGCGTCCGATGCCCCCGGGTTCGATGCCCCCGGGTTCGATGCCCTCGCGGCCGATGCCGCCGCGTCCGATGCCCCCGGGCCCGACGCCGCCGTGCCCGACGTCCTCGCGGCCGACGCCGCAGTGCACCACCGGCCGGCCGTCACCGAGTTGCGGCTCTCCGCCTTCGGTGCGCACCGCGCGGCCACCTTCCCCCTCGGCCCCGTCACGCTGTTCGCCGGGCCCAGCGGCAGCGGGAAGACCCAGGCCCTGGCCGCCCTGGAGGCCCTGGCCCGGCTCGGCTCCGGCGCCACCTTGGACCGGGTCTTCCCCGACCCGCGCTCCCGGATCCCCGACCGGGCCCGCGCCGACGGGCAGCAGCGGCGCGGATTCCGGATCGGGTGCACCGTCGACGGACCCCTCGGCCCCGTCCGCCTCGACCTCGCCGTGCAGGTGGAGCCCGAGCTGCGGATCGCCGGCGAGCGCCTGTCCGCGGACGGCCGGATCCTGCTCGCCACCGCACTGCGCGACCCGGGCCGGCGCACCGTCCAGGCCGCCTGGCTCACCGGCGGCAGCACCGGGGTCACCCGGGCCCCGCTCCCCGACGACCGGCTCGGCACCGCACTGCTCCCGCTCCGCGTGGCCGGCGCCACGCCCGGCCAGCGGGAGGTCCTCGCCGCCGCCGAG
This sequence comes from Streptomyces sp. NPDC059851, assembly GCF_042732005.1. Lineage (NCBI taxonomy): Bacteria > Bacillati > Actinomycetota > Actinomycetes > Kitasatosporales > Streptomycetaceae > Streptomyces > Streptomyces sp. NPDC059851. Next base: position 7,578 of record NZ_JBHWJJ010000015.1, read on the forward strand.
CAGGTGGTGGTGGCGCTGCGCTCGGTGTTCCCGTGCGATCCCCGGCCCGAGCGGATGCGCGCGCCCGTCCCGCCGGGCGAGGGGCGGCTGCTGGGCGACTGCGCCAACCTGGCAGACGTACTGCGCCGGACCCGCCACGAATGCGGCACCCGCCATGCCCTGCTGACCGGCGCGGCGCGGACGGCGTGCGCGGGCCCGGTGCACGGTCTCGGGGTCCGGACCGACGCCGACGGCCTGGTCACCGCGCTGCTGGAGCGCGGCCCCGGACGGCCCGCCACCGAGCTGGGCCGGCTCGGCTCGGGCGAACTCCGCTTCCTCGCCCTGGCCCTGGTCCTGCTGACCGGGCCCGGGGTGCTCGCCATGGACCCGGCCGCCGAACTCCTCTCCGCCCGGCAGGCACTGACCGTCCTCGCCGACGGATTCGACCGCTGTCTGGACCCGCAGCAGCGCGCCGAGCTGCTGCGCCTGGCCCTGCTGTGCTGCGCGCGCGGCCACGTCCGGATCGTCGGGGCGGTGGGCCCGGAAACCGCGGCGGCCGCCCGCCCGGTACCGGGGGTCGTGGTGGTAGACCTGGGGTCATGAGCGAGACGAACGATCGGCGGCCGGACGACGGCCGACCCGAGGAGCGGCTGCACCAACTCCAGCGGCGGCTGGCCGACTTCGCGGCGGCGCGCGGCTGGGAGCCGTACCACACGCCGAAGAACCTGGCCGTTGCGCTGAGTGTGGAGGCGGCGGAACTGGTCGAAATCTTCCAATGGCTGACACCGGAACAGTCGGCGAAGGTCATGGAGAAGCCCGAATCCGCACACCGTGTGGCCGACGAGGTGGCCGACGTGCTCGCGTATCTGCTGCAATTCTGTGAGGTTCTCGGGGTGGATGTGTTGGATGCGCTCGCCGCGAAGATCGAGAGGAACGAAATCCGCTTCCCGGTGGAGGGAACCTCGACACCAAATCGTCACTCTTCGGAGTGATGGCGTTGTTCACAACCATGTTTGTGTCCATAGATTTCCGAATACCCCTGGCTTTACTGGCTCATTGCCCTCACTCTGGGTAGTGGTGAGAACGGCGGATGTCGTGCGGACGGGGGACGGCACATGGAGGCGGTACGGCTCATTGCGGCCGGCCGGCACGCGCTGGCGCGGAGCGGGGCGGCACTGGACATCGTGGGCGAGGCCTGGCAGGCCCAGGCGTTGGCCCAGGGCATGGGCAACTGGATCGCGGTCAGCGGACCGCGGGAGCTGAGATCGGAGGCGCGGGGACTGGGGGAAGCGGGAGGAAGAGGCTGTGGGGTGTTCGACAGAGCCGCCCTGCGCGGTGAGGGCCGCGGGCCCGACCACCCGCCGAGAGCGGCGCAACTGAGCGGGGTGGCCGATGTCCGACAGGCGCTGCTCGGATTGCAGGAGCTGTTGGGCGAGGTGGGGATCGCCCTGGTCGGCGTGGCCTGCGCGACGGACGACGAGGGCCTGTACTGGCAGTGCATAGAGTCCATCGACGCGGCCGACGAGTCGAGCGACCGGGTCCGGGCGATCCTGCGCCTGCTGATGGTCCGCGAGCGGGGCTCGGCCACGGGCGCGGCCTGACCGACGGAACGTCCGGCCGGGGCCGGGCGGGCCCCAGGGTGGTCCGGCTGGTCCAGCCGGCCCGGCGGCCTGTGCGATACGGCGGCCCGTGCGGTCCGTGCGGGCCGGCTGCCGGGCGGGTGGCCGGAGGGGGCAGCGGTCAGGACGGGCGGGAGGAGGAGCGGTCGTTCTCCGGGGTGCGGGAGGTCGCGGGGGACGTCGTGCCGGGGGCATGGTCCGCGGAGGACTGGAGCTCGGCGTCGAGCTGCGACAGGTCGGCGTTCAGGGCTTCCATCAGCGCCTCCATCTGCTGCAGCAGGCCCTTCGGCGCGCCGTCCGCGGCGGCCCCGCCGGGCTCCTGGCGCGCGTCGTGCGCGGACTCGTCGGACAAGACGGCCTCCTCGGCACTGGCCCTTCCACGGCGGAAAGGGGCGGTGTACGCACCGGCGGGCGCCGCCGACGCGCGGGCCGGGCGGTCCGGCTCCGGAGGGGCCAACGATCTCCGCCCCGGGCCGGTCACTGGCCGGGCGTCCTTCGACTGGCTGACCTGGGTGGACTGGATTGGGTGGCAATAGGCCCGAGCCTGACACCCCGGCGTCCGGTCAGTCCTCGATGTGGAGCTCCGGGCGGGTCCAGAGGGTGAGGTCGCTGCTGGTGGCGACTGCCAAGGTGAGACCGGACGGGGAAGAGCCGGCAGCGCGCAGCTCCGAGTACTCGGAGTGGAAGACGTGCCACCAGGTGCCTCCCGCCGGTCCTTTGTGTGCTCCGCCGTCGGCGGAGAGGATGACGCGGTCGTGGGGCCATTCGGGACTGACGACGTCCAGCGTCCAACCGTCCGGGGTGGTGCGGTGCAGACCGCCGCCGAAGAGGTCGGCGATGCGGACCGGGCTCCCTGCGACTGGACCGAGGCCGGGGCAGGTGAGGTCCGGGATCGGGATCCCGGTCGCGTGCGATCCTCTCGCCGGTGACCGCATCGGAGAGTCCGTGTCCGGCGCTGGCCACCATTACGAGGTCGCGTCCGGTGTTCGGGTGGACTGCGAAGCCGATGCCGAGCAGGCCGCCGATCGCGACCCTGTGGTCCAGGACTGGTTGCCAGGGCGAGATCGCCCGTCACCGGCGCACGGGGCGTCACTGAAATGGGGGACGCCCGCGGCTACCGGATGACGGAAGGCTTCGCTGCTGAGCTGCGTGCCGCCGTGGAGCGCAGGGCGAGCGAAATGCAGTGGTGAGAGGAAGCGGGCCACGTGGCCGACGTCCTGAGCGCGCACCTGGCCTCCGCGTCCGGCTGTCCGGAGTGCCGCTCCCCCTGGCCGTCGCCGAGTAGATCGGTGTGCGGGGGGCGGCGGGGCTGCGGCGCGGGTGAGGTCCATTTCCGCAGTCCCGCCCGTCCCGAATCGGGTGACCCCGGATTTCGTCCGGCAGGGGTGGGAGGCGGGCAGGATGGAGGCATGGATCTGCGTATCTTCACCGAGCCCCAGCAGGGCGCGAGCTATGACACCCTCCTGGCCGTTGCGAAGGCCACCGAGGACCTCGGCTTCGACGCCTTCTTCCGGTCTGACCACTACCTGAAGATGGGATCGGCCGACGGGCTGCCCGGGCCCACCGACGCCTGGATCACCCTCGCCGGCCTGGCCCGGGAGACCCGACGGATCCGGCTGGGCACCCTGATGACGGCCGGCACCTTCCGCCTGCCCGGCGTGCTCGCCATCCAGGTCGCACAGGTCGACCAGATGTCCGGCGGACGCGTCGAACTCGGCCTGGGTGCAGGCTGGTTCGAGGAGGAGCACAAGGCCTACGGGATCCCCTTCCCCGCGGAGCGGATGGCCCGCCTGGAGGAGCAGCTGGCCATCGTGACCGGCCTGTGGGCCACCGAGCCGGGGGACGTGTTCGACTTCGCGGGAACCCACTACCAGGTGGAGGGCTCCCCGGCCCTGCCCAAGCCCGCCCAGGCGAAGGTGCCCGTCCTGATCGGCGGCCACGGCGCCAGGCGCACTCCCCGCCTCGCCGCCCGCTACGCCGACGAGTTCAACATGCCCTTCGCTTCCATCGCGGACAGCGAGCGGCAGTTCGACCGGGTGCGCAGGGCCGCGGAGGAGGCCGGGCGCAAGCCCCACGACCTCGTCTACTCCAACGCCCTGGTGGTCTGCGTGGGCCGGGACGACGCCGAGGTCGCCCGCCGGGCCGCCGCCATCGGCCGGGACGTCGACGAGCTCAAGGCGAACGGCCTGGCCGGCTCGCCCGCCGAGGTCGTCCACAAGATCGGCGCCTACGAGGCCATCGGCTCCTCCCGCGTCTACCTCCAGCTGCTCGACCTCGACGACCTGGACCACCTGGAGCTGATCTCGGCCCAGGTGCTGTCCCAGCTCCGCTGAGGCAGGTGCAGCACGGTGCCCCGCGCGTCCGGCCCGCTCGCCGAAGCCCTGTCCCGCAGGACCGTCGTCCTCGACGGCGGCCTGAGCAACCAGCTCGCCGATCAGGGCTGCGACCTCTCCGGCGGCCTCTGGACGGGCCGGGTGCTCGCCGAGGCGCCCGGGCAGGTCGAGGCCGCCCACACCGCGTACGCGCGGGCCGGAGCCGAGGTGCTGATCACCGCGAGCTACCAGGTGGGGTACGGGGCCTTCGCCGCCCGCGGGCACGGCCGTGCCGAGACCACCGCCCTGCTGCACCGCAGCGTCGCCCTGGCGGCCCGGGCCGCGGAGGCCGCCGACCACGAGGTGTGGGTCGCCGCATCCGTCGGCCCGTACGGGGCGGTCCTCGCGGACGGCTCCGAGTACCGCGGCCGGTACGGACTGACCGTGCGCGAGCTCGCCGCCTTCCACCGGCCGCGCATCGAGGCCCTGCTGGCGGCCGGCCCCGACCTGCTGGCGGTGGAGACGGTTCCCGATGCGGCCGAGGCCGAGGCCCTGGTCACCGTCCTCGCCGAGACGGGCGCCCCCGCCTGGATCGCCTACACCGTCGCCGCCGGGCGCACCCGCGCCGGGGACCCCCTGGCCGGGGCCTTCGCCCTCGCCGCGGCCTCCCCGCAAGTCATCGCGACCGGCGTCAACTGCTGCGACCCGCAGGACGTCCTGCCCTCCCTGGAGGCCGCCGCCTCCGTCACGGACCTGCCGCTCCTGGCCTACCCCAACGACGGCTCCGTCTGGGACGCGGCCACCGGCACCTGGGACCGCCCGGCCGACCCCGCGCCCTGGCCCACGGCCGCCTGGCAGCGCGCCGGCGCCCGTCTCCTCGGCGGCTGCTGCCGCATCGGCCCCGCCCGTATCACCGGACTGGCCGCCGAGGTCGGGTCGGCGGAACCGGAGTGACCGGCGAGGGCGCCGGGAACGACGGGGACGGCGCGAAAACGGGAGGCGGCGGGAGCCGGTGAGGGGCAAGAATCGGTCATGTGTTCCTGACGATCTCCACCACCGGTACCCCTGAACGACCCGCCACCGACCTGGGCTTCCTGCTGCACAAGCATCCCGGCAAGGCGCAGGCGTTCCCCACCTCCCACGGCACGGCCCACGTCTTCTACCCCGAGGCCGCGCCCGAGCGCTGCACGGCGGCCCTGCTGCTGGAAGTGGACCCCGTCGCGCTGGTGCGCCGCGGGCAGGGCAAGGGTCGGGGCGGGGCTCCCGACGCGGCGCTGGCGCAGTACGTCAACGACCGCCCGTACGCGGCCTCCTCGCTGCTCTCCGTCGCCCTGCGCGCGGTGTTCGGCAGCGCGCTGAACGGCCGGTGCGCCGCCCGTCCGGAGCTCGTCGAGCAGGTCCGCCCGCTGCGGATCGAGATCCCGGCGCTGCCCGCGCGCGGCGGTGCGGAGCTGGTGCACCGGCTGTTCGACCCGCTCGGCTGGGAGCTCGTACGTCCCGAGCCGCTGCCGCTCGACGAGCAGTTCCCCGAGTGGGGGGACTCCCGGTACGTACGGCTCGTCCTGGAGGGCGAGCTGCGGCTCACCGACGCGCTGCGCCAGCTGTACGTGCTGCTGCCCGTGCTGGACGACGCCAAGCACTACTGGGTCGCGCCCGACGAGGTGGACAAGCTGCTGCGGGCCGGCGACGGCTGGCTCGCCGGGCACCCCGAGAACGGCCTGATCACCTCCCGCTACCTGGCCCGGCAGGCACGGCTGACCCGGGACGCCTTGGAGCGCCTGGAGCTGGCCCGCCTCGCCGAGGCCGACGGCAGCGAGGCCGAGGACCTGGACAACGCCGTCGACGAGGACACCGACACCGTCGAGCGGCCCGTGCCGCTGGCCGTGCGGCGGCGCGAGGCGATCGTCGCCGCGTTGCGCGCCGCGGGCGCGGCCCGGGTGCTCGACCTGGGCTGCGGCCAGGGCCAGCTGGTGCAGGAGCTGCTGCGGGACGTGTCGTTCACCGAGATCACCGGTGTCGACGTGTCCGTGCGGGCCCTGGGTACCGCGGCCCGGCGACTGCGGCTGGAGCGGATGGGGGAGAAGCAGAGCGGGCGCGTGACGCTGCTGCAGGGCTCGCTGGCGTACACCGACGACCGGCTGGCCGGCTACGACGCGGCCGTGCTCAGCGAGGTCGTCGAGCACCTGGACCCGCCGAGGCTGCCCGCCCTGGAGTACGCCGTGTTCGGCGCGGCGCGGCCCCGGACGGTCCTCGTCACCACCCCGAACGCGGAGTACAACGTCCGCTGGGAGACCCTGCCCGCCGGACGGTTCCGGCACGCCGACCACCGCTTCGAGTGGACCCGCGCCGAGTTCCGGGACTGGGCCGGGGCGGTCGCCGGCCGGTACGGGTACGTCGTGGAGTTCACGCCCGTCGGCGAGGACGACCCCGAGGTCGGCCCGCCCACCCAGATGGCCGCCTTCACCCGGACCGACGACCCCCGCGACCCCCGCGGCACAACCGGCGCCCGCGACACCCGCGGCGCCCACGACAACACCGGCGCCCGCGACACCACCGACACCCGCGGCACGACCGACACCACCAACACCCCGCAGACCGTCCGCACCACCGACACCCCGAAGGAGGGAGAGGCGGCATGACCACCGACACCGGGTCCACCGGTTCGCCCACCGCCGGCACCGACCGCCGTGTGCTCCCCGTCACCGACCTGTCCCTCGTCGTCCTGATCGGAGCCACCGGATCGGGCAAGTCGACCTTCGCCCGCCGGCACTTCAAGCCCACGGAGGTCATCTCCTCCGACCACTGCCGCGGGCTCGTCAGCGACGACGAGAACGACCAGAGCGCCAGCAAGGACGCCTTCGACGTCCTGCACTACATCGCCGGCAAGCGCCTGGCCGCCGGCCGCCTCACCGTGGTGGACGCCACCAGCGTCCAGCAGGAGGCCCGCCGGCAGCTGGTGCGGCTCGCCCGCGAGCACGACGTGCTGCCCGTCGCCATCGTGCTCGACCTGCCCGAGCAGGTCTGCGCCGAGCGCAACGCCGCCCGCCCCGACCGGGCCGGGCTGCCCCGCCACGTCATCCAGCGGCACCGCCGCGAGCTGCGCCGCTCGCTGCGCGGCCTGGAACGCGAGGGCTTCCGCAAGGTGCACGTGCTGCGCTCCGTCGAGGAGGTGGAGGCCGCCGAGATCGTCCGCGAGAAGCGCTTCAACGACCTCACCCACCTCACCGGCCCCTTCGACATCATCGGCGACGTCCACGGTTGCTCCTCCGAGCTGGAGGCCCTGCTCGCCAAGCTCGGCTACGAGGACGGGGTCCACCGCGAGGGCCGCACCGCCGTGTTCGTCGGCGACCTCGTCGACCGCGGCCCGGACAGCCCCGGCGTCCTGCGCCGCGTGATGGGCATGGTCCGCTCCGGCAACGCCCTGTGCGTGCCCGGCAACCACGAGAACAAACTCGGCCGCTACCTCAAGGGCTCCAAGGTCCAGCTGACCCACGGCCTGGCCGAGACGGTCGAGCAGCTCGGCCGCGAGCCGGAGGAGTTCGTGCGGGAGGTCCGCGCGTTCATCGCCGGCCTGGTCAGCCACTACCTCCTCGACGGGGGCCGGCTGGTGGTGTGCCACGCCGGCCTGCCCGAGAAGTACCACGGCCGGACCTCCGGCCGGGTCCGCTCGCACGCCCTGTACGGGGAGACCACCGGCGAGACCGACGAGTTCGGGCTGCCGGTGCGCTACCCGTGGGCCGAGGAGTACCGGGGCAAGGCGGCCGTGGTCTACGGCCACACCCCGGTCCCGGACACCTCCTGGATCAACAACACCATCTGCCTCGACACGGGTGCGGTCTTCGGCGGCAGGATGACCGCCCTGCGCTGGCCGGAGCGGGAACTGGTCGACGTACCGGCCGAGAAGGTCTGGTACGAGCCGGTCAAGCCGCTCGTGGCCGAGGCCCCCGGCGGACGCGAGGGCCGCCCGCTCGACCTGGCCGACGTGCACGGCCGGCGGACCGTGGAGACCCGCCACCTGGGCAACGTCGCCGTGCGCGAGGAGAACGCGGCCGCCGCCCTGGAGGTCATGAGCCGCTTCGCGGTGGACCCCCGACTGGTGCCGTACCTGCCGCCGACGATGGCGCCGGTGGCGACCTCGAAGGACGAGCCCCGCGGCGGAGCCGCTGAGCACTACCTGGAGCACCCGGCGGAAGCCTTCGCCCAGTACCGGGCCGACGGCATCGCCCAGGTCGTCTGCGAGGAGAAGCACATGGGCTCCCGCGCCACCGTCCTGGTGTGCCGGGACGCCGAGGCCGCCCGGGAGCGCTTCGGCACCGACGGCACCGCCACCGGCTCGGTCTACACCCGTACCGGCCGGCCCTTCTTCCCGGACCCGGAAACCACCGAACAGGTCCTGGCCCGGATCGGGTCGGCCGTCACCGACGCGGGCCTGTGGGAGGAGCTGGACACGGACTGGCTGCTGCTCGACGGCGAGCTGCTGCCGTGGTCGCTGAAGTCCGCCGGGCTGCTGCGCAGCCAGTACGCCGCCGTCGGCGCGGCCTCCCGCGCCGTCTTCCCCGACGCGATCGCCGCCTTGGCCGCGGCCGCCGGGCGGGGTGTGGACACCGGCGTCCTGTTGGAGCGCCAGCGGGAGCGGGCCGAGGACGCCGCCCGGTTCACCGACGCCTACCGCCGCTACTGCTGGACCACCGACGGGCTGGACGGCGTACGGTTCGCGCCGTTCCAGCTGCTGGCCGCGGCCGGGCGGTCGCTGGCCGCCGTGCCCCACGACGAGCAGCTGTTCTGGCTGGACCGGCTCGTCGCCGCCGACGAGGCGGCCGGCACGGGGCTGCTGCGCCGCACCGACCGGATCCTGGTCGACACCGCCGACCCGGACTCCGTACGGGCGGGCACCGACTGGTGGCTGGAGCTCACGGCCGCCGGCGGCGAGGGCATGGTCGTCAAGCCGCTCCAGGCGTACGCCCGGGACGGCAAGGGTCGCCTGGTCCAGCCGGGCATCAAGGTGCGGGGCCGGGAGTACCTGCGGATCATCTACGGTCCGGAGTACACGCGGCCGGAGCAGCTGGAGCGGCTGCGGGCGCGGTTCCTGGGGCACAAGCGGTCCCTGGCGCTGCGCGAGTACGCGCTCGGGCTGGAGGCCCTGGACCGGCTGGCGGCCGGCGAGCCGCTGTGGCGGGTCCACGAGGCGGTCTTCGCGGTGCTCGCCCTGGAGTCGGAGCCGGTCGACCCGCGGCTGTGACGGACGGCCGGGCCGGCCCGGCCAGCCCCGGCCGGTCCGTCACGGCGCGGGCCGGCCCGGGCCTTCCCCGGCGCGTAAAGCCCGCGCCCGCGGACGGCCCCGAATTAGGTCGTACGGGGGAACTTGCCGGGGAACGCCGGGGAAACCGCGGGCGGGATCGTTCATCCAGGGCAGCGGATCGTCCGCGACCCAGGAAGGACGGAACATCCCTATGAAGATGACCGCGCGCGGAAGCATTGCGGCGCTCATGACCTGTATCGCCGCCGCCGGTGCGGCAGGCCCGGCGGCGGCCGACGCGGTGCCGGTCGACGTCCCGCTGGACGCCGTGAAGACCACGCTCGGCGTGGACACCCCGCGCGTGGGCACCGGAGTGCCGCTACCCGTCGTCGGCGCCCCGGAGATCCGCCACCACAAGGGTGACCTGCTGCCGACGCCGGTCCTGCCGGCCCTGCCCGTCGGCGCCGAGCTCGGTCGCACCCTGGTCAGCACCCCCGTGCCGAACCTGCTGGGCGACCCGAAGACCGACGGTGAGGGAGCCGTGGAGGCGCCGGCCACCGACCTGGTCGCCCGGACCCCCGGTGTGGTCCTCGGCGCACCGCTGACCATGCCCGACGGCAGCAACCACGGCATCCCGAACGCGACCCTGCCCAAGCTGGGTCTGACCGGCCCCGAACTGGTCGGCGCGCCCAGCGCGCTGCTCGGTCTGCACTGAGCCCGCGCGACCCGTGGTCCGCCGGGGTCTCCTGAGCCAACGCCACGTCAAAAAGCCGTCCGGTCTGCGAACGTGGACGCCATGGGATTCCATGTCGACTCCGAGGCCGGACGGCTTCGCCGCGTCATCCTCCACCGGCCCGACCTGGAGCTGAAGCGGCTCACACCGAGCAACAAGGACGCACTGCTCTTCGACGACGTGCTGTGGGTGCGCCGGGCCCGCCAGGAGCACGACGGGTTCGCCGACGTACTGCGGGACCGGGGCGTGGAGGTGCACCTCTTCGGTGACCTGCTGCGCGAGGGCTTGGACATCCCCGAGGCCAGGCACCTCGTCCTCGACCGGGTGTTCGACGAGAAGGAGTACGGGCCGCTCGCCACCGACCACCTCCGCGCGGTGTTCGACGGGCTGTCCTCGGCCGAGCTCGCCGAGGCGCTGGTCGGCGGCATGACCAAGCGCGAGTACTTGGAACGGCACGCGGAGCCGGTCTCGGTCCGTTTCCACGCCATGGAGCTCGACGACTTCCTGCTGGAGCCGCTGCCCAACCACCTGTTCACCAGGGACACTTCGGCCTGGATCTACGACGGGGTGTCGATCAACGCGATGCGCTGGCCGGCCCGGCAGCGCGAGACCGTGCACTTCGAAGCGATCTACCGCTACCACCCGTTGTTCACCGCCTCGGGCGCCTTCCACTTCTGGTCGCAGGGGCAGGCCGACTACCCCTCGACGATCGAGGGCGGGGACGTGCTCGTCATCGGCAACGGCGCGGTCCTGATCGGGATGAGCGAGCGGACCACCCCGCAGGCGGTGGAGATGCTCGCCCGCGGCCTGTTCGCCGCCGGGTCGGCGACGAGCATCGTCGCCCTCGACATGCCCAAGCGGCGGGCGCTGATGCACCTGGACACCGTGATGACCATGGTCGACGGAGATACGTTCACCCAGTACGCGGGGCTGGGCCCGCTGCGCTCGTACACCATCGAGCCGGGCGTCGGGGCGGACGACCTGAAGGTGAGCGACCACCCGCCGGAGCACATGCACCGGGCCATCGCCGCGGCGCTCGGACTGGACGCGATCCGGGTGCTGACCGCCCGGCAGGACGTCCACTCGGCGGAGCGGGAGCAGTGGGACGACGGCTGCAACGTGCTGGCGGTGGAGCCGGGCGTGGTCGTGGCGTACGAGCGGAACGTGACGACCAACACGCACCTGCGCAAGGAGGGCATCGAGGTCATCGAGATCCCGGGCAGCGAACTGGGGCGGGGTCGGGGCGGTCCGCGGTGCATGAGCTGTCCGGTGGAACGGGATCCCGTATGAGCCGTTCGGCCCCCGGCGGTGCGCGAGGAGGCGTTTGACGAGGGAGGATGTGCAGGGCGGGGAAAACAGGGGCTGTATATCAATACGAAGGATCGTATAGACTTCCAGTGTTCCCGTCACGCGACCCTGGAGTGCCGCCATGGCCACCGACCTCGTCGGCCGCAGTTTCCTCAAGGAGCTCGACTTCACCGCCGCCGAGTTCCGCGGCCTGGTCGAGCTGGCCGCCGAGCTGAAGGCGGCCAAGAAGGCGGGGGCCGAGCAGCGGCACCTCGTGGGCCGGAACATCGCACTGGTCTTCGAGAAGACCTCGACGCGCACCCGCTGCGCGTTCGAGGTCGCCGCCGCTGACCAGGGCGCCCGCACCACCTACCTGGACCCCGCGGGGTCCCAGATCGGCCACAAGGAGTCGGTCAAGGACACCGCCCGCGTGCTCGGCCGGATGTTCGACGCGATCCAGTACCGCGGCGACAGCCAGGAGGCCGTCGAAGCGCTCGCCGAGCACTCCGGCGTGCCCGTCTACAACGGTCTCACCGACGACTGGCACCCCACGCAGATGCTGGCCGACGTCCTGACCATGACCGAGCACTGCGCCGAGCCGCTGGACCGCATCGCCTTCGCCTACCTCGGCGACGCCCGTTTCAACATGGGCAACTCCTACCTGGTCACCGGCGCCCTGCTGGGCATGGACGTGCGCATCGTCGCGCCGAAGGCCTACTGGCCGGCCGAGCACGTGATCGCCCGCGCCCACGAGCTCGCCGCCGGCAGCGGGGCCCGGATCACGCTGACCGAGGAGGTGGCCGAGGGTGTCGACCAGGCCGACTTCATCGCCACCGACGTGTGGGTCTCGATGGGCGAGCCCAAGGAGGTCTGGGACGAGCGCATCGCCGCCCTGGCCCCGTACGCCGTCACGATGGACGTGCTGCGCGCCACCGGGAACCCGGACGCGAAGTTCCTGCACTGCCTGCCGGCCTTCCACGACCTGGGCACCGCGGTCGCCCGCGAGATCCACGCGCGGCACGGGCTGGACTCGCTGGAGGTCACGGACGAGGTGTTCGAGTCCGCGCACTCCGTCGTGTTCGACGAGGCCGAGAACCGGCTCCACACCATCAAGGCGATCCTCGTCGCGACCCTCGCCTGACCGGGCCCCGTCCGTCCGGGCCCTGTCCGTCCGGGCCCTGTCCGTCCGGGCCCCGTCCGTCCGGGCCCCGTCCGTCCGGGCCCCGTCCGTCCGGGCCCTGCGTGCCTCACCCGTATATCGCGCTTCTGTGACGGAAGTCAGGATGCGGTGATACCGTCGTTGCCGTGAGCCCCTTCATCGGTTCCACCCCGGCAACGCAGCGGTGGCGCCACCTGCGGGTGACCCGGCAGGACGGCGTGGCCACCGTCACCCTCGACCGCCCCGAGAAGCTCAACGCCCTCACCTTCGGCTCCTACGCCGACCTGCGCGACCTCCTCGCCGAACTCTCCCGGGAGCGTTCCGTGCGCGCCCTCGTGCTCGGCGGCGAGGGGCGAGGCTTCTGCTCCGGCGGGGACGTCGACGAGATCATCGGCGCCACCCTCGCCATGGACACCGCGCAGCTCCTCGACTTCAACCGGATGACCGGCCAGGTCGTGCGCGCCGTCCGGGAATGCCCCTTCCCGGTGATCGCCGCCGTGCACGGGGTCGCCGCCGGCGCCGGCGCGGTCCTCGCCCTCGCCGCCGACTTCCGCATCGCCGACCCCACCGCCCGCTTCGCCTTCCTCTTCACCCGCGTCGGCCTCTCCGGCGGCGACATGGGCGCCGCCTACCTGCTGCCCCGCGTCGTCGGCCTCGGCCACGCCACCCGGTTGCTCATGCTCGGGGAGCCCGTCCACGCCGCCGAGGCGGAACGCATCGGCCTGCTCAGCGAGCTCACCGAAGAGGGCGGGGCCGACGCACGTGCCGCCGAGCTCGCCGCCCGCCTCGCGGCCGGCCCGGCCCTCGCCCATGCCCAGACCAAGGCGCTGCTCACCGCCGAGCTCGACATGCCGCTGGCCGCCGCGGTGGAGCTCGACGCGAACACCCAGGCCCTGCTGATGAACGGGCAGGACTACGCCGAGTTCCACGCCGCCTTCACTCAGAAGCGGCCCCCGGAGTGGAAGGGCAGGTAGCGCCGTGCCCCTCGCGCAGCGCAGGACGGGCCCACTGCGGGTCGCGGTGATCGGCGGGGGACCGGGCGGGCTGTACGCCGCCGCGCTGCTGGCCCGGCAGGGCCACGGGGTGGAGGTGTGGGAGCGCAGCGCCCCCGACGAAACCTTCGGCTTCGGCGTCGTCCTGTCCGACGAGACCCTCGGCGGCATCGAACGTGCCGACGCCGTCGTCCACACCGCCCTGAGCGACGAGTTCGTCCGCTGGGACGACATCGACATCGTCCACCGCGGCCGGATGCTCACCTCCGGCGGCCACGGCTTCGCCGCCCTCGGCCGGCGCCGGCTGCTGCAGATCCTGCACGAGCGCTGCACCGACCTCGGCGTCCGCCTCCGCTTCCGCACCCCGGCGCCGCCCGCCGAAGCGCTGGCGACCTCGTACGACCTGGTCGTCGCCGCCGACGGGGTGCACAGCCCGACCCGGCAGAGCGGGGCCGAACACTTCCGGCCGACCGTGACGAGCGGGCGCTGCCGGTACATCTGGCTGGCCGCCGACTTCGCCTTCGACGCGTTCCGCTTCGAGATCGCCCAGACCGAACACGGCGTCGTGCAGCTGCACGCCTACCCGTTCTCCGCGGACGCCTCCACGGTGATCGTCGAAATGCGGGAGGAGGTCTGGCGGGCCGCCGGCTTCGACCTGTGCGACGAGGCCGAATCCGCGTCCCGCTGCGCCAAGCTCTTCGGCGAGGCCCTGCGCGGCCGCCCGCTCCACGGCAACCGCTCCGCCTGGACCGCCTTCCGCACGGTCGTCAACGAGCACTGGTCCCACGGCAACGTCGTGCTGCTCGGCGACGCCGCGCACACCGCGCACTTCTCCATCGGCTCGGGCACCAAACTGGCCGTCGAGGACGCCCTCGCCCTCGCCGAGGCCGTGGCCGCGCAGGACGACGTCCCCGCGGCCCTCGCCGCGTACGAGACCGCCCGGCGGCCCGCGGTGGCCTCCACCCAGCGGGCCGCCGCCGCCAGCATGCGGTGGTTCGAGGAGCTCGCCGGCTACGTCGGTCAGTCCGACCGGCAGTTCGCCTTCAACCTGCTCACCCGCAGCCGCCGGGTGACCCACGGCAACCTGCGGCTGCGCGACGAACGGTTCACCCGCGCCGTCGAACGCGACTTCGGCTGCCCCGACGGGGCGACCCCGCCCATGTTCACCCCGCTGCGGCTGCGCGGGCTGACCCTCCGCAACCGGGTCGTGGTCTCCCCGATGGACATGTACTCGGCGGCGGACGGGGACGGCACCCCGGGGGACTTCCACCTCGTCCACCTGGGCGCCCGGGCCCTCGGCGGGGCGGGCCTGGTGATGACCGAGATGGTCTGCGTGTCCCCCGAGGGCCGGATCACCCCCGGCTGCACCGGCCTGTACACCGCCGCACAGGCCGCCGCCTGGAAGCGGATCGTCGACTTCGTGCACGGATCGGCGCCCGGCACGGCCCTCGGTGTCCAACTCGGCCACTCGGGCCGCAAGGGCTCCACCCGTCTCATGTGGGAGGGGATGGACGCCCCCCTCCCCGAGGGCAACTGGCCGGTGACGGCCGCCTCCCCGCTGCCGTACCGGCCCGGCGTCTCGCCCGTGCCGCGCGCACTGACCCGCCGCGACCTCACCGCCGTCCGCGGCGAGTTCGCCGCGGCCGCCGCCCGGGCCGCCGACTGCGGCTTCGACCTGCTCGAACTGCACTGCGCCCACGGCTACCTGCTGTCCGGGTTCCTGTCCCCGCTGACCAACCACCGCGACGACGCCTACGGCGGCCCGCTGGAGAACCGGCTGCGGTTCCCGCTGGAGGTCTTCGACGCCGTCCGCGAGGTCTGGCCCGAGGACCGGCCCATGACGGTCCGCTTCTCCGCCGCCGACTGGGCGCCGGGAGGCACCACGCCCGAGGAGTCCGTCGAGATCGCGGCCGCCTTCGCCGCCCACGGCGCCGACGCCATCGACGTGTCCACCGGCCAGGTCGTCGCCGACGAGGCCCCCGAGTTCGGGCGCTCGTACCAGACCCCGTACGCCGACCGCATCCGCAACGCGCTCGGCGTCCCCGTGATCGCCGTCGGCGCCATCTCCTCCTGGGACGACGTCAACTCCCTGCTGCTGGCGGGCCGTGCCGACCTGTGTGCGATCGGCCGCCCCCACCTGTACGACCCGCACTGGACCCTGCACGCCGCCGCCGACCAGGAGTACCAGGGCCCGGCCGCCCCCTGGCCCGCTCCCTACCGGGCGGGCAGCCGCAAACCGCCGACCGGCAAGGGCTGAGCGGCAGCCGCCCCGCCCACCAGCCGCCGACCTTCCAGCCAGCCAGCCGACCTGCCGGCTGCCGCCGCTCGTCCGCCGCAGCGCCGCCCGTCCGCCGCCGCGCCGCCCGTCCGCCGCCATTCGCGCGCCGCTCGTCCGCCGACTGCCGCCGCGGCGGCAGCCTGGTCCCGGCGGCCACGGGGGCGCGTACGGTGTGTGCTCAGGCCGGCAGCACCACGGCCCGGTCCTCCACCGGCCTGAAGCCGAGCCTCAGGTAGACGCCCGTGCTCGTCGGGTTCGCCGTGTCCGCGAAGAGCAGCACCTCCGACGCCCCTGCCGCGCGGGCCGCCCCCACCGCGGCGTGGGTCACCCCGGCGGCGTAGCCCCGGCGCCGCTCCTGCGGCGGCGTGTACACCGGGCCGATGCGGGAGGCCCCGCCCTCCGCCGGGCTGAACGCGGCCAGCGCCACCGGGCGGCCCGTGGCGTCCTCCCACAGCAGGACGCCGTTCCCGGCGATGCGGTCCCGCATCACCCCGTCCGCGGGCACCGGGTCGCCGATCTCGTGCGCGAAGGCCGTGAACCACTCCCGCACGAGTGGCAGGTCCGCCTCGACGGCCGGCCTGGCCCGCCCGGCGGGCGCGGGATCCGGGTCCACCAGGTCCCCGAGCCGGTACAGTCGCATCACCTCCGGCTCGCCGACCGGCCGCCCCCAGGCCGCCGCCAGCCGCTCCCTGTGGGCGAGCCGCGCGTTGAACCCGCCGATGCCGCTGAGCAGCGGCTCCCGGTGCAGCGCCGCGCAGAGGGCCGCCACCGCCTCGTCCGGCACGGCGCCCAGCACCAGCGGGTACGGCGGCGTGCACAGCAGCCCGCCGGCCACGGCGCCGTCCGCGCCGGTCCACCAGCCGAACACGGGGTCGTGCTCGGAGTAGGCGTGCGGGCCGCGGCGGTGCAGCCCGCCGGCCACGGTCAGCAGCAGGGTGTTGGACACCGGGTCGGCGGCCACGGCCGGTCCCGCCGCGGCCTGCCAGGCCGCCAGGTCGTGCGTCAAGGTCCAGGTCATGGCTCATGATGGCGCTGCCCCCAGCCGCCCCGCACCCGTATTCCGCCCGCGCGGACGGAGCCCGCGCGGGCGGAGCCGGGATCGGTCAGGAGGGCAGCCAGCCGGGCCACCACAGCGGCACGTTGTCCGGCCCGCACAGCCCCGAATCCCCGCGGTAGCCCGCCGGGGTGCCCTCGGTGGCGAAGTACCAGACGACCACCACCGCCAGGACCAGCAGCACGGCCGCCACACCCACCATCGGGTGCACCCGACGGGCGAGCAGCCAGACCAGCACGGCGAGCACCGCACACCCCGGGACGAGGCCCACCATCTGGACGAACATCCCGAACCTGCCGCCCGCCTCCCAGGCCGCGTCGCAGTAGGCGCGGGCATTGGCGGCCAGTGCGTGCGCGAGGTAGCCGGCGCCGGCGCCGACCAGCGCCACGACGACCGCGCCCTCGATGAGCGCCCGCCTCCGGGCCCGTGCCGCCATCGCGGCGGGCGGGAGCGGGGGCGGCAGGGGGACCGGCGGCCCGAATCCGGGCGGCGGGGCCTGGGGTGGGCTGGCCTGCGGTGCAGCGGCCGGAGTCTCCGGCGGAAGATCGTTTCTGGTCACATCCCGAGGTGACGCCCGCACCGGCCGCTAAGGTTCCACGAACCGGGCCCCCGGGTCCCGCAGCCGCGAGTGCAGCTCGGCGAAGACGGCCGCGGCCCGGTCACCCGGCCAGTCGGACGGCAGCAGGTCGTGCGGCAGCCCGGGGTCCGCGTACGGGAGACGGCGCCAGCTGTCCAGGGCGAGCAGGTAGGCGCGGTAGGCCTCCTCCGCGGTGGGGGAGCCGCCCTGCTGGAGGCTCCGGAGCACCGGCTCGTGCCGGTCGAGGAACTCCTCGTGCTCCTTGGCCAGGGCCGTCAGGTCCCACCAGCGCGCCACCGCCTCGGCGGTCGCGGCGAAGCCGAGGTGCTCGCCGCGGAACAGCTGCACGTACGCCGTCAGGTGGAGCCGGTCCAGGGTGTGCCCGGTCTCCTCGTACAGGTGGGCCGGGGCGATCCACACGCCGGGGGCCACCGAGCCGAAGCCGAGCCGGGACAGCCGGGAGCGGAGCAGGTGCCGCTTGGCCCGTTCCTGCTCGGGTACGGAGAACACCGCGACCAGCCACTCGCCCGTGCCGCGGACGACGCGGTCGCCGTAGATCCGCCGGTCGCCGTCGTCCAGCAGCTGCCGGGCCTCCGCCGACAGCTCGTACCCGGCGGAGCCGTCCGCAGCCCGGGCGGGCAGCAGGAAGCCGCGCCGTTTGAGCCGGGACACCGACGAGCGCACCGACGGGGCGTCCACGCCGGCCGCGCCCAGCAGGCGGACCAGCGCGGACACCGGCACCGGGCCCTCGAAGGTCCGCCCGTAGGCGCCGTAGAAGGTGACGATCAGGGATCGCGGGGTGTGCTGCTCGGCCACGAGTTCACTGTAGATCGCGCAGCCGGAACCGCTGCAGTTTGCCCGTCGCCGTCCGCGGCAGCGAGGACAGGAAAACGAACGCCCGGGGGCATTTGTGCGGGGCCAGCTCCGCCCGCATGAACGCCCGCAGGGCGTCCTCCGTCAGAGTGGCGCCCTGGCGGGGCACCGTGTACGCGACCACGATCTGCCCGCGTCGCTCGTCCGGGCGGCCCACCACCGCGGCCTCCGCCACGTCCGGGTGGCGCATCAGGGCTTCCTCCACCTCCGGGCCGGCGATGTTGTAGCCCGCCGAGACGATCATGTCGTCGGCACGGGAGACGTACCGGAAGTAGCCCTCCGGATCCCGCACGTAGGTGTCGCCCGTCAGGTTCCAGCCGTCCCGCACGTACTCCTCCTGGCGTGGATCCGCCAGGTACCGGCAGCCCACGGGGCCGCGCACGGCGAGCAGCCCCGGCTCGTTGTCCGCGACGGGCCGCCCGGTGCCGTCCACGATCCGGGCCTGCCAGCCGGGTACCACCCGGCCCGTGGTGCCCGGGCGGATGTCGTCGTCGGCGGCGGAGATGAAGATGTGCAGCAGCTCGGTGGCGCCGATCCCGTTGATGATCCGCAGCCCGGTGCGCCCGTACCAGGCGTGCCAGGTGGACGCCGGCAGGTTCTCGCCCGCCGAGACGCAGCGGCGCAGCGACGACAGGTCGTAGGCGCCGGCGTCGTACGGGCCCAGGGTGTCGAGCATCGCCCGGTAGGCGGTGGGGGCGGTGAACAGGACCGTCACCCGGTGTTCGGCCAGGGCGGGGAGCAGGGTGCGAGGGCCGGCCTGCTCCAGCAGCAGTGCCGAGGCCCCGGCCCGCAACGGGAAGACCACCAGCCCGCCGAGGCCGAAGGTGAAGCCGAGCGGGGGGCTTCCGGCGAAGACGTCGTCGGGGCGGGGGCGCAGCACGGTGCGGGAGAAGGTGTCGGCGACGGCGAGCAGGTCGCGGTGGAAGTGCATGCAGCCCTTGGGGCGGCCGGTGGTGCCGGAGGTGAAGGCGATCAGGGCCACGTCGTCGGCGGAGGTCCGTACGGCGGGGAACGGCGCCCCGTGCCGCTCGGCGAGCGCGAGCAGGTCCCGGGGACCGCCACCGCCGTACGGGGTGATCCGCAGGTCCGGCACGCCGGCCCCGGCCAGGTCGTCGAGCACGTCCGCATGGCACAGCGCGTGCCGGACCCGGGCCATGGCGCAGACCGTGGCCAGCTCGTGCGCCCGCTGCTGCGCCAGGACGGTGACGGCGACCGCGCCCGCCTTCAGCACGGCGAGCCAGCAGGCGGCGAGCCAGGGTCCGGTGGGACCGCGCAGCAGCACCCGGTTGCCGGGGACCACGCCCAGGTCGGCGGTGAGCACGTGGGCGATCCGGTCGACGCGGTCGCGCAGTTCGCCGTACGACCAGACCTCGCCGGTGCCGGTGCGGAAGGCCGGGCGGTCCGGCCCGAACCGGCCGATGGTGGCGTCGAGCAGCTCGGCCCCGCAGTTGAGCCGGTCCGGGTAGGCCAGCTCGGGCAACTCGAAGAGCAGCCGCGGCCAGGCGTGGGGCGGCGGCAGGTGGTCACGCGCGAAGGTGTCGGCGTGGGCGGAAGGCTTGAGCTCCAAGGCGGGTTCGCCCCCTTGCGACGGCAGCGGCCCCCGGCGGGGGGACCGAGGTGGGTGGAGCCGGCCGTGCGAACCCTCCCGACTGCCGCCGGGAGGTACTGCCAGGAGCGTATCGTGATGGTGACGGCAGTCAACAGGACGCGATAGAACCGGGGATGTCCGCATGAACGGATTCGCGCTCGGAGCAGAACAAGAGGAGTGGTGCGGGCAGCTGCGCGCGCTGTCGGCAGCCCGGCTGCGGCCGCTGGCCGACAAGGGGGAGCCGGGACGGGTCAACCGGCCGCTGCTCGCGGAGCTCGGGGAGCTCGGCCTGGTGGAGCGGGTCTTCGACGCGGGGGCCCTGGAGCTGTGCCTGCTGCGCGAGTCGCTCGCGTACGGCTGTACGGAGGCGGAGACGGCCCTCGCCCTCCAGGGGCTCGGCGCGCACCCGGTGCTCCGCTCGGGCACGGAGGAGCAGCGGGAGCGCTGGCTGCCGCAGGTCCGGGCCGGGCGCGCGGTGGCGGCCTTCGCGCTGAGCGAGCCGGGGGCCGGCTCGGACGCGGCGGCCCTGGCCCTGGTGGCCGAGGCCGACGGCCCGGGCGGGGCGGCCGGGGCGCGCGCCGGGGCCGCGTCCGGGCGGGGCTGGCGGCTCAGCGGGGAGAAGTGCTGGATCTCCAACGCCCCCGAGGCGGATTTCTACACCGTGTTCGCCCGAACGGGTGAGGCGCCGGGCGCGAGGGGGGTCACGGCGTTCCTGGTCCCCGCCGACCGGCCCGGCCTGACCGGTGAAGCCCTGGACATGCTCTCCCCGCACGCCATCGGCCGGCTGGTCTTCGACGGGGTGCCGGTCGGCCCGCAGGACCTGCTGGGCGAGCCCGGCCGCGGCTTCGCCGTGGCGATGGCCACCCTGAACCTGTTCCGGCCGAGCGTGGGCGCCTTCGCGGTCGGCATGGCGCGGGCCGCGCTCGACGCGACCCTGGCGCACACGGCGCGGCGGCCCGCCTTCGGCGGGGTGCTGGGCGACTTGCAGGCGGTGGCGCACCGGGTGGCCGAGATGGCCACCCGGACCGAGGCCGCCCGGCTGCTGGTCTACGCGGCGGCGGGTGCGTACGACGCCGGCGCGCCGGACGTTCCGCGCCGCTCGGCGATGGCGAAGCTGCTGGCGACCGAGACCGCGCAGTACGTGGTCGACCACGCCGTCCAGCTGCACGGGGCGGTCGCCCTGCAGCGCGGCCACCTGCTGGAGCACCTGTACCGGGAGGTCCGGGCGCCCCGCATCTACGAGGGCGCGAGCGAGGTCCAGCGCACGATCATCGCGCGGGAGCTGTACCGGTGAGCCCGGAGCGCATCAACCCGGCGGAGCTCTCCCCGCCGACGGGCTTCTCCCACGCGGTGGCCGCGACCGGGTCCCGGCTGGTCTTCCTGGCCGGGCAGACCGCACTGGACAGCGCGGGCAAGGTGGTCGGGGCGACGCTGCCCGAGCAGTTCGAGCGCGCCCTGACCGGCCTGCTGACGGCCCTGGCCGCAGCCGGCGGAACCCCCGCGGACCTGGTCCGGGTCACGGTCTACGCCGTCGACGTGGCCGCGTACCGCGCGCACGCCCCGGCCCTGGGCCGCATCTGGCGCCGATTGGCGGGCCGCGAGTACCCGGCGATGGCGCTCGTCGGCATCGTCCGCCTCTGGGACGCGGAGGCGATGGTCGAACTGGACGGTATCGCCGTCCTCGATGCATAGGCGAAACCGCCCCAAAACCCTTTCCGCATCGCGAGAAAGCCCAGCCCAAGAGGGTGTCATCGGCCGTGCCTTTGACACCGGACGGGGTACGAGGGAGGGTGGAAATGACCGTTGCGTAAGCATGCGTCAACGATGCTCGGAGGTGCATGACCATGCGCCGTGGGATCATTGCGGCGGTTGTTGCAAGTACCGCCGGAGTAACGCTCGGCCTGTCTCCCGTGAGCGGTGCTTTCGCCGCAGGGCTTCCCCAGACTCAGCCGGCCGCTCAGGCTTCGCAGACCGCCCCGGACCACTGGAACTGGTGCGACAACTGGCGCGGACGCTGGAGTGACTGGCGTGACTGGCGTGATTGCTGCGACAGGTGGGACCGTGACTGGTGCTGGGACCACCACGGGCGTGGCGGCGACGGCAGGTTCAACGACCACCGGCACCACCACTGGAACGACCACCGTGGCGACCACGGACGCGGCGGCTACGCCGGTTGGGACTGGTACTACTGGCGTTAGAGCTGAATGAACGACGGGACTGCGGGCGGCCGCCCACGCGGCCGCCCGCAGTGCTGCGCACCCCACCCGAACGGCCCCCAGCGTTTGCCGCGGGCCGCATCCCCTCCGAACCTGCAAGTACTGCCGGACCGGAGGGACGGGTACCGATGGCGGACGCACGAGCCCGGCGCATCGCGCAGTTCATCGAACCGCTGCGCGTCGCACCCGGATCCACCGTGGACCTCGCCGGGGACTTCGATCCCCGCTACAAGGCCGCCATGAGCAAGGGGGAAGGCGTCGCCCTGCTGGCGGAGGGGGTGGAACTGCTCGCCGAGTACCAGGCGCGGCTGGCCGCCCAGGACTCCCGCGGCGTACTCCTCTGCCTCCAGGCCATGGACGCCGCGGGCAAGGACGGCACCATCCAGCACGTGATGAGCGGACTCAACCCGCAGGGCGTACGCGTGAGCAGCTTCAAGGTGCCCTCGGACGAGGAGATCGACCACGACTACCTGTGGCGCTACGCGTGCCGGCTGCCCCGGCGGGGCGAGATCGGCATCTTCAACCGCTCGCACTACGAGGAGGTCCTCGTGGTCCGCGTGCACCCCGAGTACCTCCGCCGCCAGCGGCTGCCGCAGGAGAGCAGCGATCCCGGTGTCTGGGAGCGCCGTTTCCGCGAGATCAACGAGTGGGAGCGCCACCTCTCCGACAACGGCTTCAGCGTGGTGAAGGTCTTCCTCAACCTCTCCAAGGAGGAGCAGCGCCGGCGCTTCCTCAGCCGGATCGACCGGCCCGAGAAGAACTGGAAGTTCTCCTCCGCAGACGTCCGGGAACGCCGCCACTGGGACGCGTACCAGCGGGCGTACTCCGAGGTGCTGTCCGCCACCAGCACCGAGTGGGCACCCTGGTACGTCATCCCCGCCGACCGCAAGTGGTTCGCCCGCATCTGCGCGGCGGCCGTGCTCGGGCACGCGCTGATGGAGATCGACCCGCAGTACCCGACCGTCGGCGAGCAGGCCCGCGAAGACCTGAAGACCGCCCGGAGGGAACTGGAGCGGGAAGCCCCGGATGCCCGGTCACGGGCGGTAGGAGGATGACCGGCCGGCCGGACGCGGTGGGCGAGGAGGGCGCCCCCGACGCCTGGTACGCGCAGTCGCCGCAGGACGTCGCCGCCCGCTGCGGGGTGGACCCCGCGGTCGGCCTGCCCGCGGCCCGGGCCGCCGAACGGCTCGCGGCCGACGGCCCGAACGCACTGCCCGAGGAGAAGCCGAAGCCCGGCTGGCTCCGCTTCCTCGACCAGTACCGCAGCTACATGCAGATCATCCTGGTGGCTGCGGCGGTGGTGTCCCTGCTGATCCAGGAGTGGAACACCGCCGTCCTGCTCGTTGTGCTGACCCTGCTGAACGCGGTCGTCGGCCTGCGCCAGGAGGGCAAGGCCGAGAGCGCCATGAACGCGCTGAAGTCGATGATGAAGGCGACGGCCCGGGTCCGGCGCGACGGCACCGAGTCGGAGATCCCGGCCGAACAGCTGGTGGTCGGGGACGTGGTGCTCATCGCGGCCGGCGACCAGGTCCCCGCGGACGGCCGGATCGTCGAGGCCAGCGCCCTGCAGATCGACGAGTCGGCCCTGA
Source organism: Streptomyces sp. NPDC059851 (assembly GCF_042732005.1). Classification (NCBI taxonomy): domain Bacteria; kingdom Bacillati; phylum Actinomycetota; class Actinomycetes; order Kitasatosporales; family Streptomycetaceae; genus Streptomyces; species Streptomyces sp. NPDC059851. The sequence goes on from NZ_JBHWJJ010000015.1 coordinate 31,070, forward strand.
CCGGCGAGAGCACCCCCGCGGCCAAGGACACGCGCACCCTTCCCGTCGAACGGCTCGGGCCGGGCGACCAGCCGAACATGGCGTTCATGAACACGCCGGTCACGCACGGCAGCGGCCTCGTCATCGTCACCGGCACCGGCAGCGGCACCGAGCTCGGGAAGATCTCCGGCATGCTCTCGGCGACCGAGCGGGAGCAGTCGCCGCTCACCAGGGAACTCAACACGCTCACCCTGTGGATCGCCGGGGCCGCCGGTCTCACCATGGTCGTCATGTTCGTCCTCGGCCGCAGCCGCGGCCAGGCCTGGGACCTCCTCTTCGTCAGCGCCGTCTCGCTCGCCATCGCCGCCATCCCCGAGGCGCTGCCCACCGTCAGCCAGGTGATCCTCTCGGTCGGCAGCCTCAACCTGGCCCGGCGCAACGCGATCGTCAAGGAGCTCGCGTCCGTCGAGACCCTCGGCTTCACCTCGGCCATCAACTCCGACAAGACCGGCACCCTGACGATGAACCAGGTGACCGTCGTCGAAGTGATCAGCCCCACCGACCGGTACACCGTGTCCGGCACCGGCTACCGCCTCGACGGCAAGGTCCACCACGCCGCCGGGACCTCCGCCGGCATCGAAGACGCCGTCCTGCCCTACCTGGTCGCGAGCGACGCCAAGCTGGTGGACGGCCAGGTCGTCGGCGACCCCACCGAGGGCGCCCTGCTCGTCCTCGGCCACAAGGCCGGACTGGACATCGAGGAGACCCGGGACCGCCTGCCGCGCCTCGCCACCCTCCCGTTCGACCCCACCTACAAGCTGATGGCCACCTTCAACGCGGCCAAGGACGCCTCGGGCCGCAAGGTGGTCCGCTGCTTCGTCAAGGGCGCCGCACCCGCGGTCATGGGACGCGCCACCACCGCGCTCGCCGCCGGCACCCCCGTCCCCTGGGACGAGGACCTGAACCGCCGGGCCCAGGAGCAGATCAACCGGATGGCCGCCGACGGGCGCCGGGTGATGGCCGCCGCCGTCCGCGACCTCGACCCGGCGGACTTCGACCCGGACGGCGACCTGCTCGCCCTCGTCACCGGCCTGCACGTGGTCAGCCTGGTCGGCATGGTCGACCCGCCGCGCGAGGAGTCCAAGGCCGCGGTCGCCGATGCCCGGGCCGCCCACATCCGGGTCCGCATGGTGACCGGGGACGACGTCACCACGGGTGCCGCGATCGCGCGGCAGCTCGGCATCCCCGGCGAGGCGGTCCTCGGGGCCGACTTCGCCGCCCTGCCCGAGCAGGAGCAACTGGACCGGATCGACGGGATCGGCGTCCTCGGCCGGGTCGCCCCCGAACACAAGGTGCTCCTCGCGGACGTCCTCAAGAAGAAGGGCGAGGTCGTCGCCATGACCGGCGACGGCGTCAACGACGCGCCCGCCATCAAGGCCGCCGACATGGGCATCGCCATGGGCAGCGGCACGAGCGTCGCCAAGGACGCCAGCCGGATGATCCTCTCCGACGACAACTTCGCCACGATCATCCACGCCGTGGCGGAGGGCCGGAAGCTCTACGACAACCTCACCAAGTACATCCGCTTCGTCCTGGTCCTCCTGGTCACCTTCGTCCTGACCTTCCTCGGCGCAGCCCTCTTCAACATCGCCGCCGGCGAGCCCTTCACGCCCCCGCAGGTCCTGTGGATCCACTTCGTCGTCAACGCCCCCTTCGGCTTCGCCCTCGGCTTCGACCGGGAGACACCGGGCCTGATGCAGCGGATCCCGCGCCCACGCGGAGAGACGGTGCTGACGGGCCGCCTGATGGCCACCGTCGGCCTGGCCGGGCTGGCGCTCACCCTCGCCCTGCTCGGGCTGGTCCAGCTGGGGCAGGAGCGCTACGGCAGCGCCGAGGTCGGCAACTCCGTCGCGTTCACGGCCTTCGCGCTGTGCCTGATCGTGGCCGCCTTCGAGTGCCGCAGCGAGACGGAGTCCGTGCTGACCCCGAGTACCTTCGACAGCAAGCAGATGAACTGGGCGGCGCTCGCGGAGCTGGCCCTGGCGGTCATGTCCACGCAGATGGACGGCTTCCGGCGGATGCTGGACACCACCGAGCTGACCGTCCGACAGTTCGGGTGGGCCGTGCTGGCCGCCCTCGTCCTGCTGGTCCTGTGGGAACTCGGCAAGGCCGTCCGGCGCGCCCGCGCCCGTGCCCGCGCCCGCGGCGCGTCGGCCACCGGGTGAGGGGGCGGCCCGGCAGTCCCTGCGCCCGTGCCTGACCGCCCGTCCCCGGCCCCGCCCCCGGCCCGACCGGGCCGGTCCCCGAACCCGTGGACGTGTCGGTTCGGGCGTCAGCCCTCCAGCAGCGCGCCCATCCACTCCTCGATACCTGCCACCGTCCGCGGCAGGGCGCCCGACATCAGGCGGGCGCCCGTCGCCGTGACGACCAGGTCGTCCTCGATGCGGACCCCGATGCCGCGCAGCTCCGGCGGCAGCGTCTCGTCGTCCGGCTGGAGGTACAGGCCCGGCTCGACCGTGAGCACCTGCCCCTCTTCCAGGACCCCGTCCAGGTACGTCCCGGCCCGCGCCTTCGCGCAGTCGTGCACGTCCAGCCCCAGCATGTGGCCGCTGCTGCACAGGGTGTACCGCCGGTGCAGGTCGCCCTCCGCGTTCTTGAGCACGCCCCACTCGGCGAGCCCCTCCGCGATCACGCGCATGCCGGCCCGGTGGAAGTCCCGGAAGCTGGCGCCCGGGCGGAGCGCGGCGATACCGGCCTCCTGGGCGGCGAGGACGAGTTCGTACACCTGGCGCTGGACGGGGGAGAAGCGGCCCGACAGCGGGAGGGTGCGGGTGATGTCCGCCGTGTAGAGGGTGTCGGTCTCCACGCCCGCGTCCAGCAGCAGCAGGTCGTCCCGGTCCAGCCGCCCGTCGTTGCGGATCCAGTGCAGGACGCACGCGTGGGTGCCGGACGCGGCGATGGTGTCGTAGCCGGTGCCGTTGCCCTCGGCCCGGGCGCGGAGGCCGAAGACGCCCTCGATCCACCGCTCGCCGCGCGGGTGCGCGAGGGCGTGCGGCAGTGCCCGTACGACGTCCTCGAACCCGGCGGCCGTGTGGTCGACGGCGAGCTGGAGCTGCCCGACCTCCCAGGCGTCCTTCACCAGGCGCAGTTCGGAGAGTGCGGCGGCCAGCTCGGCGTCGGTGGCGGGGTTGCGGCCCTCCGGGCTGCCGAGGGCGTCCAGGTGGGCGCAGCGCAGCCCGGTCAGGCGCTCGGCCTCCGCCAGGTCGGGGCGGCGGCCGACCCAGAACTCCCCGTAGCGGCGGTCCCGGTAGAACTCCTCGCTGCCTCCGGTGCGCGGGGAGCGGGGGCGCAGGTACAGCACCGCCTCGTGGCCGTGGGGGCCCGAGGGTTCCAGGACCAGGACGTGGCCGACCTGGTCCTCGCCGGTGAGGCCGGTGAGCCAGGCGTACGCGCTGTGGGGGCGGAAGCGGTAGTCGCAGTCGTTGGAGCGGACCTTGAGTTCGCCGGCCGGGATGATCAGCCGCTCGCCCGGGAAGCGCGCCGAGAGTCGGGCGCGGCGGGCGGGGGTGGCGTCGTACGCGGGGACGCGCACCGAGTTGGGCAGGGGTGAAGCGGCCCAGTCCCCGGCCATGAAGCGGGACAACGCGGGGGATACCGGCAGGTCGTGGCTGCCGATGTTGAGGCGGGGGGATGCGTCGGACACGTCGGGCTCCCTCGGGAAACGCGAACTGGTGGGCGCACAGGTCTTGTCAGTGCAATTTCACATTACTATGTTACAGCTCACACCGCGGCGCGTTAATCCCCGTCAAACGCCGTGTGACACAGGGCAGTTCACGTTTCCTTTCGCACCACGCACCCCCTTGCGCGCCATGTCCCCCACCTCCCCTCCCCACAGGAGTCCTTGGTGTCCCAGCACAGAGTTGTGCGTACGTCCCTCCTCTCCGCCGCCGTGGCGGTCACCCTCCTCGCGACGGCCGGCCAGGCCGTCACCCAGGCCGCCGAGCCGGCCGCCGCCGCCCCCGCCAAGGCGCCGGCCGCCGCACCGGCCGCCTTCACCGGCGGGGCGCACGGGGCGAACCCCTTCGACGAGGTCGACCGCGTGGCCTCGCCGAAGGAGGCCGTCCCGGCACCCGATCGGGCCCCCGGCGCGGACCGGGCCGGCGAAGCCGGAGCCGCCCCCGCCGCCGGCCGGACACCCGGCGCCGCCACGGCTGCCGCCGCCCCCGCCGAGCGCACCGAGAAGAGCCGCGGGGCGGCCGAACGGGCCACCCCCACCGGCCGGACCCTCGCGGCCGGCGTGCCCTGCACCCTCGACGGGATCACGGGTCTTTCCCCCGAGCGGTTCGCCGACTTCCTCGGCGACGAGGCCGTCCTCGCCGACGGCTGTCTGCGGGGCCTGATCTGGACGTGGGACGCCCGCCTGGCCCCCGTCATGTCCGACGCGCACGTCCAGGCCGTGTCCCGGCGGATATCCTCGCTGGCCGCCTCCCACGACGGCCGCAACTCCTCCCACCTGGAGGAGATGTTCACGTACCTGCACGCGGTCGCCTACCACGACCACACGCGCTCCGAGATCGACATCACCGACGCCCCGACCGTGGACGCCATGCGCCGGGCCATCGCCGACTTCGGGGCCGCGGCCCGCACCTTCGACGTCACCGCCTCCAACGCCCGCACCCTGCGCGAGGCGCTCTACGCGGGCAGTGCACCCGGCCTGCGCCACCACCAGCTCGGCCTCATCAAGCAGGTCCTGGCCACCATGGACCCGGCCCACACCGCCACCCACAAGGACCCCACCTGGGCGGGCGCGGCCCTGGCCGGCCTCTCCGTGAACTACCTCGGCGTGTACCCGGGCAACCAGGACGCCGCCTTCCACGCGGCGGCCGCGGCCGACCCCGGGTACCGTGCCGTCTTCAAGGCCTTCGCCTCGTACGCCCACCTCAAGGACACCGCCAACGCCTGGGTGGCGCGCGACGCCCTCGGCGAGTACGGCCGCTTCGGTCAGGTCCCCGCCCTGAAGGACCAGGTCGTCGCGGACCTCGGGGCCCTGCTCCCGACGGCCCGGTCCACGTTCGGCGACGGCAGCGAGCAGTGGGCCAAGGTCGTCTCCTGGCTGAACTTCTACGAGGCGTGCAAGCCGTACGGGGTGTGCAAGGAGGACATCGAGAAGCAGCTCTTCCCGAACACCTTCACCTACGACAACGGCGCCATCAAGGTCCGCACCGCCCTCGACCGGGCCACCGTCGACCAGCTGTACTACGCGAGCAAGCAGGTCAAGACGCAGTTCCACCGCGTGCTCGGCACCGACCAGCCGCTCGCCGGCGACCCCAACAGCACCCTCAACATCGTGCTGTACGCCTCCCGCGCCGACTACGTGAACTACCACCCCATCCTGACCGGCTACGGCACCAACAACGGCGGCATCTACATCGAGAACGGTGCCACCTTCTACACGTACCAGCGGCGCGTCCCGCAGGACTCCTCCCTCACCCTCGAAGAGCTCTTCCGCCACGAGTACACGCACTACCTCAACGGCCGCTTCGCCGTCCCCGGCTTCTTCGGCGAGGGCCCCTGGTACGAGGGCGACCGTACGACCGCGATGGACGAGGGCACCGCCGAGTTCTTCGACGGCGCCACCCGCGACAACGGCATCGCCGTACGCAAGTCCCTGGTCAGGAGCATCATCAACGACACCGCGGGCGGCGGCCCCCGCATGTCGGTCGAACAGCTGCTCAACGCCACGTACGACGGCGACGGCTTCCGCTTCTACAGCTACGCCGGCACGTTCTTCGAGTTCCTGTGGACCGAGAAGCCCTCCCTGCTGCGCGAGATGTACACGCACCTGCGCAACAACGACGTGGCCAAGTACGACGCCTGGCGCCACCGCCTCGGCTCGGACACCTACCTCCAGCGCGACTACGACCGCTTCCTGGACGCGCAGATCGCCAAGGTGGACGAGCTGTTCGTGCCGAACACCACCTACACGCCCAACGAGCAGCTGCGCGACTCGGCGCTCGCGGCCGTGAAGTCGTCCTTCGCGGCGGCCACCTACAACACGCCGGACTGCGTGGAGAACGGCGACCCCGGCAAGCGCCGGTTCACCTGCACCGGCCGGATCACCGCGAACCTGAAGAACTGGCGCAGTGACGACCAGAACTTCAAGGACATGTCGGAGACGGTCGACTACTTCCTCCTCGACCGGGCGGGCGCGGCCTCCAACAACCTCGCCGACATGAACTGCTCCTTCGGCCCGGTGGAGATCTGGGACAACCGCAAGGCCGGCACGTCGAGCTACAGCTGCGAGGGCCCGCTGCGCAGCTGACCCGGCACCGGCGGTCGGCCCCGTTTCCGACACGGTCGGGCGGGGGGCGGGACCGGCCGCCGGACACCAGCGACCCGGGCCCTTTCGGGCCTGGGCACGATCTAAAGAATGTGACATATTACTGCCGTGCCCAATAGACATCCCCTGGACGTCGTGATCATCGGCGCGGGCGTCGTCGGAGCAGCCTGCGCCTACTACGCGGCCCGCTCCGGACTGCGCGTGGCCGTCGTCGACCGCGGCCCCGTCGCCGGCGGCACGACCGGCGCCGGGGAAGGCAACCTGCTCGTCTCCGACAAGGAGGCCGGCCCGGAACTCGACCTCGCCCTGCTGTCGGCGGGCCTGTGGGGCAAACTCGCCGGGCTGCTCCCGCAGGAGGTCGAGTACGAGCCCAAGGGCGGTCTGGTCGTCGCCCCCGACCGCGCCACGCTGGAGGCCCTGCGCACCTTCGCCAAGGGCCAGCGCGCCGCCGGGGTCGAAGCGGTCGAGGTCGGCCCCGACGGCCTACGGGAACTGGAGCCCCATCTGGCCCCCGGCCAGGCGGGCGGCTTCCACTACCCGCAGGACGCCCAGGTCCAGCCCGCCCAGGCCGCGGCCCGGCTCCTCGCGGCCTCGGGGGCCGAGGTCCACCTCGGCGAGGAGGTCACCGCGGTGCTGCGCACGGCCGGCGGCGCCGTCCGCGGAGTCCGTACGCGGTCCCGCGAACTGGCCGCCCCCGCCGTGGTCAATGCCGCCGGCACCTGGGGCGGCCGCGTCGCCGAACTCGCCGGAACCACCCTGCCGGTGCTCCCGCGCCGCGGCTTCGTCCTGGTCACCGAGCCGCTGCCGCGGGTGGTCCGGCACAAGGTCTACGCCGCCGACTACATCGCCGACGTCGCCAGCGGCTCCGCGGCCCTGCAGTCGTCGGCCGTGGTCGAGGGCACCCCCGCCGGCCCGGTGCTGATCGGGGCGACCCGGGAGCGGGTGGGCTTCGACCGCTCCCTGTCGACCGAGGCCCTGCGCCGTCTCGCCGCCCAGGCGGCCGCGCTCTTCCCGGTCCTGGCGGACGTACGGATCCTGCGCACCTACCACGGCTTCCGGCCCTACCTCCCGGACCACCTCCCGGCGATCGGCCCGGACCCGCGGGTCCGCGGACTGCTGCACGCCTGCGGCCACGAGGGCGCGGGCATCGGCCTGGCCCCGGCCACGGGCGTCCTGATCACCGCCGCCCTGACGGACACCCACCCGCCCCTGGACCCGGCCCCGTTCCGCCCGGACCGTTTCCCGCCACGACCCCACCCATGACCCCACCGCCACCTCCCGCCCCACCGGGTGCCGGGCCGGCCCGGTGCTCGCGGACCGGGGTGACCCCCGTCCCACGGGGGCGCGCCGGACCGGCCGGGTGTGTGCGGGCGGGCAAATCCAGCCCTGCGCCGGACCGGCCGGGTTGTCGGCGGGGGCGAATCCAGCCCGGCCGGCGTTCGAGGACCGGCAGTCCGGGGGCGGAGTCCCCGGGATGCGGAGAATGGGCGGGGCGTGGGGGTACCCCCGGACGGAGCCTGGGGGAGAGAAGGCTCCGCGCAGCGGCCCCGGACCACCACCCCGACGCAAGGACCGGCCCCCGGCCCCCCGGCCCGCCCGACCGCCCGCGCGACCCCGAACGACCCCGAACGACCCACCCCCGAGGGAGAACCCCGATGAGCCACCCCACCCGCACCCCGCGGCCCCCGCGGAGGTCGCCCCGCGGACTCGTCGGCGGGTCCCCCGAAGCCACGTACGTCCTCCGCTTCGACGGCCGCGAGCTCACCGCCCAGGCGGGCCAGAGCATCGCCGCCGTCCTGTGGGGGGCCGGCATCCTCGCCTGGCGGACGACCCGTCACGGCGGCACCCCCCGCGGGGCGTTCTGCGGCATCGGCAGCTGCTACGACTGCCTGGTCACCGTCAACGGCCGCCCGAACCAGCGCGCCTGCCTCGTCCCCGCCCGCCCCGGGGACGTCGTCACCACCCAGGAAGGAACCGGCCGTGCCGACCTCGCCGTCTGACAGCCCGGCCACCGCGGCCCAGGCCGACCCCGCCGGCCCCGCGGCACCCGGCGACCCCGCCGGCCTGGCCGACCTCGCCGTCGTCGGCGCCGGCCCCGCCGGCCTCGCCGCAGCGGTCACGGCCGCAGGCTTCGGCCTGCGCGTCACGCTGCTGGACGCCGGGGAGCGCACCGGCGGCCAGTTCTACCGCCACCCCGCCCCGGGCCTCGGCGCCGCCCGACCCGAAGCCCTCCACCACGGCTGGGCCGCGTTCGCCACCCGCGATGCCGCCCTGCGCGCCCATGGGGCCGCCGGTCGCATCACGCACCTGCCCGGCCACCACGTCTGGACCGTGGTCCCGCAGGACCCGGCCGGCACCTCCGCCACCTGGGTCCTGCACGCCGTCGCCGGCCCCGACGAGCTCCCCGCCACCGTCCGCGCCCGCGCCGTCCTGCTGGCCACGGGGGCGTACGAGCGTCAACTCCCCTTCCCCGGCTGGACCCTGCCCGGGGTCGTCGGGGCCGGCGGGGCCCAGGCCATGCTCAAGTCGGGGCTCGTCCTGCCGGGCCGCCGGGTCGTCGTCGCCGGGAGCGGCCCGCTGCTGCTCGCGGTGGCCGGCTCCCTCGCCGCCGCCGGGGCCCGGGTCCCGGCCGTGGTCGAGGCCGCCGCCTACACCGCGTACGCCCCCCACCTCCCGGCCCTGCTGCGCAACCCGGGCAAGCTCGCCGAGGGCGCCGTGTACGGCAGCGCCCTGCTGCACCGTCACATCCGGCTGCTCACGCGGCACGCCGTGACCGAGGCCCACGGCACCGACCGGGTCGAGGCCGTCACCGTGGCCCGCCTGGACCGGGACTGGCGGCCGCTGCCCGGCACGGCCCGCCGGATCCCGTGCGACGCGGTCGCGGTCGGCCACGGGCTCGTGCCCCAGCTGGAACTGGCCACCGCCCTCGGCTGCGCCACGCGCGGGGCCGCCGACGGCACGGTCGCCCTGGAACTCGACGCACTCCAGCGCACCTCCGTCCCCGGCATCTGGTCCGCCGGCGAGACGGGCGGGGTCGGCGGCGCCCAACTGGCCCTGTTCGAAGGTGAGATCGCCGCCCACGCGGTCGCCGGCCGGCCGGTTCCCGCCGCGCTGGTCCGCCGCCGCGCCCGGCTGCGCGCCTTCGCCGACGCGATGGGCCGGGCCCACCGCCCGGGCGCAGGCTGGACCGGCTGGCTGCGCGACGACACCGATGTCTGCCGGTGCGAGGAGGTGCCGGCCGGCCGGATCCGGGAGGCGGTCGCCGACCTCGGCGCCCGCGACGCCCGTACCGCCAAGCTGCTCACCCGTGCCGGGATGGGCTGGTGCCAGGGCCGGATGTGCGGCCCGGCCGTCGCCGCCCTGGCCTGCGCGGCGGCGCCTCCCGGGGCGCCCGGCCCGCCGTGCGCCGGTGGAGGGCCGGAGCCGGACCGGCGCCCACTGTCCTGCCCGGTGCCGCTGCGTCACCTCGCCGAACTTCCGCCCGCCGACCGCTGATCCGCGCTCGCCCGGGCACGACCCGCGGCGCCCGGACCCTTGTGGCCACATCACACCCACTAGTAAAATGTCACACACCACACTAGGGAGCTCTCACATGACCGACGCGCAGACCCCCGCGCCCAGCCCGTCCCTCCCCGACACCCGCACCCGTCCCTGGCACGGCATCATGGTCGCCACCGCGCTCCCGCTGCGCGAGGACCTCACCGTCGACTTCGACGCCTACGCCGAGCACGTCGCCTGGCTCATCGCCAACGGCTGCGACGGCGTGGTCCCCAACGGCTCCCTCGGCGAATACCAGACCCTCACCGACGACGAGCGGACCCGCGTCGTGCGCACCGCCGTCGAGGCGGCCGGCGACGGCGCCCGCGTCATGCCCGGCGTCGCCGCCTACGGCAGCGCCGAAGCCCGCCGCTGGGCCGAGCAGGCCGCCGAGGCCGGCGCCGGCTCCGTCCTCCTCCTCCCGCCCAACGCCTTCCGGGCCGACGAGGAGGCCGTACGCGCCCACTACGCCGAGGTCGCCGAGGCCGGCCTGCCGGTGGTCGCCTACAACAACCCCATCGACACCAAGGTCGACCTGACCCCGGCCCTCCTCGCCCGGCTGCACGCGGACGGCAGCATCGTCGCCGTCAAGGAGTTCAGCGGCGACGTCCGCCGCGCCTACGAGATCGCCGAACTCGCCCCGGGCCTGGACCTGCTCATCGGAGCCGACGACGTCCTGCTCGAACTCGCCCTCGCCGGCGCGGTCGGCTGGATCGCCGGCTACCCCAACGCCCTGCCGCGCTCCTGCGCCACCCTGTACCGGGCCGCCGTCGCCGGCGACGTGGCCACCGCCCTGCCGCTGTACAAGTCCCTGCACCCGCTGCTGCGCTGGGACTCCAAGACCGAGTTCGTCCAGGCCATCAAGCTCTCCATGGACCTGGCCGGACGCCCCGGCGGCCCGACCCGCCCGCCCCGCCTCCCGCTCACCGGCGAGACCGAGGCGGCCGTCCGCGCCGCCACCGAAAAGGCCCTCGCCGAGGGACTCAACTAGCCGACCGGGGGGATCCCATGCGCACGCGCCACATCTACCACGCGGTGGACTCGCACACCGAGGGCATGCCGACCCGGGTCATCACCGGGGGCGTCGGGGTGGTCCCCGGCGCCACCATGGCCGAGAAGCGGCTCCACTTCATCGAGCACCTGGACCACGTCCGCACCCTGCTCATGTACGAGCCGCGCGGGCACTCCGCGATGAGCGGCGCGATCCTGCAGCCCCCCACCCGCCCCGACGCCGATTTCGGCGTGCTGTACATCGAGGTGTCGGGCCTGCTGCCGATGTGCGGGCACGGCACCATCGGAGTCGCCACCGTCCTCGTCGAGACGGGCATGGTGCCGGCCGTCGAACCGGTCACCACCGTCCGCCTCGACACCCCGGCCGGGCTCGTCAGCGTCGACGTCCGGGTCGAGGACGGGGCGGCCACCGCCGTCACCCTCACCAACGTCCCCTCCTTCTGCGTCGGACTCGACCTCAAGGCGGAGGTCCCCGGGTACGGCACGGTCACCTACGACCTCGCCTACGGCGGCAACTTCTACGCCTTCGTCGAACTCGACGCCCTCGGCCTGCCCTTCGACCGTGCCCGCAAGGACGACCTGCTCGCCGCCGGGCTCGCCGTCATGGACGCGGTCAACGCCTCCGCCGACCGGCCCGTCCATCCCGAGAACCCCTCCATCGCCGGGGTCAAGCACGTCTACCTCGCCGCCCCCGGCTCCGACGCCCGCCGCTCCCGGCACGCCATGGCCATCCACCCGGGCTGGTTCGACCGCTCGCCCTGCGGTACGGGCACCAGCGCGCGCATGGCGCAGCTCCACGCCCGCGGCCTCCTCGACCTCGACACCGACTTCGTCAACGAGTCCTTCATCGGCACCCGGTTCACCGGCCGGCTCGTCGGCCGGACCACCGTCGGCGGCCACCAGGCGGTCGTCCCCACCGTCACCGGACGGGCCTGGATCACCGGCACCGCCCAGTACTTCCTCGACCCGACCGACCCCTTCCCCGGAGGGTTCCTCCTTTGACTCCCGCACCCCCCACACCCCCGAGGACCGTCCGCACGGTCGACTACCACACCGCAGCGGAGCCCTTCCGGATCGTCGACACCACCGCCCCCGGGTTCCCGGCCGTGCCCGGGGACACCGTCGCCGAACGCTGCGCCACCGCCATCGGCCCGGGCGGCTCCGGGACGGCCCCGCGCCCGGGCGAACTGGACGACGTACGACGCTTGCTCGTGCAGGAGCCGCGCGGGCACGCCGGGATGTACGGCGGCTTCGTCGTGCCCCCGGACGACGACGGGGCCCACTTCGGCGTGCTGTTCTGGCACAAGGACGGCTACTCCACCGCCTGCGGCCACGGCACCATGGCGCTCGGCGCCTGGGCCGTGGACAGCGGCCGGGTCCCCGCCCCCGACCGGGGCGACGCCGAGGTGCGGATCGACGTCCCGTCGGGGCGGGTCACCGCCACCGTGCACCGGGAGGGGGGCCGCACCACCGGGGTCACCTTCCGCAACGTCCCCGCCCGGGTCACCGCCCGCAAGGTGCCCGTCGCCACCACCCTCGGCCTCGCCGAGGTGGACCTCGCGCACGCCGGCGCCTGCTACGCCTCCGTCCGCGCCCGCGACCTAGGCCTGGAGGTCACCCGGCCCGCCCTGCCCGACCTGGTGCGCGCCGGGCGCGAAATCCGGGCGGCCCTCGCCACCCACCCCGGGACCTGGCACCCGGGCGGCCCGCTGCTCTCCGGCGTCTACGGGGTGATCCTCCACGAGGAGCTGCCGGACACCCCGTTCGGCCCGCACCAGCGCAACGCGACCGTCTTCGCCGACGGGCAGGTCGACCGCTCGCCCTGCGGCTCCGGCACCTCGGCGCGACTCGCCCTGCTGGCCGAGGACGGGCGGCTGGGGCCGGGGGAGGACCTGCTGCACGAGTCGGTCGTCGGCACGGTGTTCACCGGCCGCGTGGTCCCGGACGCCGGGCCCGGGGCCGATGCCGACGGTCTGGTCACGGAGGTCACCGGTACCGCGTACCGCACCGGCGAGCACACCTTCGTCCTCGACCCGCACGACGCCGTCGGCACGGGGTTCCTCCTGTGATCCGCCAGATCGGGGCCACCGAGATGGCCGGGCTGCTCACCCCGGCCGCGGCCGCCGACGCCCTGGCCGGGACCCTGCGCCGCGGGCTGGACCCGGAGGTCTGCCCGCAGCGCAGCGCGCTGCCGGTACCGGGCGGGGAGCTGCTGCTGATGCCGGCGGCGGCGGGGGCGTACGCGGGGGTGAAGGTGGCCGGGGTGGCGCCCGGCAACCCGGCGCTCGGCCTGCCCCGCATCACCGGCTCGTACCTGCTGCTGGACGGGGCCACCCTGCGCCCCCTCGCCCTCCTCGACGGGGCCGCCCTCACGGCGCTGCGCACCCCCGCGGTCTCGGCGCTGGCGCTGCGGTACCTGGCCCCGGAGGGTCGGCCACTGCGGCTGGTGCTCTTCGGTAGCGGGCCGCAGGCGTACGGGCACCTGGAAGCGGTGGCGGCGGTGCGGGAGCTGGCGGGGGCGGTGGTCGTCGCCCGCGACCCGGCGGGGGCACGGAAGTTGTCGTCGCACGCACAGGCCCTGGGCATCCCCGCCCGTACGGGGACGGCGGCGGACGTCGCCGAGGCCGACCTGGTCGTCTGCTGCACCTCGGCCCGCACCCCGCTGTTCGACGGGCGGCTGGTGGCACCGGACGCAGTGGTCGTGGCGGTCGGCTCGCACGAGCCGGACGTCCGCGAGACGGACACGGCGCTGGTGCGGCGGTCGGCCGTGTACGTGGAGGCGCGGACGGCTGCGCTGCGCGAGGCGGGGGACCTGCTGGTGCCGGAGGCGGAGGGTGCCATCGGCCCCGGTCATATCAACGGCACCCTGGCCGACCTGGTCGCGGGCCGGGTACCGGTCGGCGGGCGGCCGGGTTGTCCACAGCTCTTCAAGAGCGTGGGCATGGCCTGGGAGGATCTTGCCGTGGCGGTGGCGCTGTACGTCGCCGCCGGGGAGAACAGCGAAACGTGACATTGTACGCTGTTCCCCTGCACGTCGGTCGGGTGCGGTGCCTCGGAGGAAAAGCAATGGGTGACCTGAAGCAGCACAGTCTCATCAAGGCCCAGGAGCGGCTCCGCGACCAGGTCGGCCACGCCCTCCGAGCAGCCCTGATAGCGGGCGAACTCCGCCCCGGCAGCGTCTACTCGGCCCCCGGCCTGGCCGCCGAGCTCGGCGTCTCGGCCACCCCGGTCCGCGAGGCCATGCTCGACCTCGCCCGCGAGGGCCTCGTCGAACCCGTCCGCAACAAGGGCTTCCGCATCACCGAAGTCAGCGAGCGCGACCTGGACCAGTACACCGAACTGCGCACGATGATCGAGGTCCCGACCGTCGGCAAGGTCACCCGGATGGCGACGAAGGAGCAGTTGGAGGCCCTGCGTCCGATCGCGGAGGAAATCGTCACCAACGCCCGCGAGCACAACCTCATCGGCTACCTCGAAGCCGACCGCCGCTTCCACCTGACACTCCTGGGCCTCGCGGGCAACGAACGCCTGGTCGAAACGGTGGGCGACCTCCGCAAGCGCTCCCGCCTCTACGGCCTGACGGGCCTGGACGAGGCCGGCAAGCTGGTCTCCTCCGCCGAGGAACACCTCGAACTCCTGGACCTGATGCTGGCGGGCGACGCGGAAGCGGCCGAGGAATGCATGACCCGCCACCTCGGCCACGTCCGCTCCCTCTGGGCGGAAGCCCGCAACGAACCGGTGGGCCGCCCGACGGGAGCCCTCGGGTCAGGGCGCTAGGCCGTGTTTTAGAATTGGATCACTCATGTGATCTTCTGTGCAGAGGAAGTCCTGCCATGGGTCCACGGAGGCCGTGACCGGGACCACCTTCCGCTGTGGATGTTCGGCGAAGGTCCCGTCGACACTACTGCCAGAAGGAGCGGATCAGCTGTGATCACGGATGACATCCTCGCGCGCATGCTCGAAACGGTTCCCGAGACGAGGCCCTTCCTGGAGGAGAAGTACGAGCTCGAGCCGGGTGAGGCGCTGCCGAGCTCGGACGGCGAGCTGAGCCTCTACGTGATCCTGCTCGATGGGTTGGTCAGGCCCGTCCTCCAGCCGGCCCTGGTGGCGCCGGAGGGGGACGAGGACCTGCTGCGCAGGTGCTTCGGGTTCGTCGAGGAGGTGTACGCGTTCGATTCCGAGCTCACTCGCGGCGCGGTGTACTTCCAGGTCTTGGAGAGCCTGCTCGACGCCCGGGAGTACCTGGTTAACGCGATACCCTTCCTGCGGGGAAACATCAGAGAGCCCGTCTCCCAGATGCTCAGGACCTATGAGGTCGAGGGGTACGAGGACGGCCTGCCGCCCCTCTAGGCCGTGGTTTAGGAAGCGCGGGCGGCCAGCCGTTTGGTGAGGTCACCCGCGATGCGGTCGGTGCTGTTCTCGACGGTTACGTCGTGTTCGCGGCGGGTGGTGTCGCGGCGGACGATCTCATATCCGCCCTCGTCCAGAACGGCGACTGAAATGACGACGAAGGTGTTGTCGGAGTCGTTCAGGTCACTGATCAGCATGGACAGCGCGTCCCCAGATGGGTCGTCGACGTGGTCGCCGTTCTCACTGTCGGCGCAGTAGTACCTGGCGGCCACTGAACCCTCCCCATGCGTGCCTGCCCGATGCCGGTGATCAGCATGGCACGGCCGAATGGGCGGCCGCTGGTTCACAGCCACTGGTGGATCGCCGCGACCTGGACGGTCGCCTCGAACCGGACGGCGAGCTTGTCATACCGGGTCGCGACAGCCCGGTGCTGCTTGAGGCGGCTGATCCCGCACTCGACCGCGTGGCGGGCCTTGTAGTCCTCCCGGTCGAAGGCTGGCGGCCGGCCCCCGGAGCGGCCACGGCGCTTGCGGTTGCGGACCTGGTCGGCCGGCTCGGCGGTGCCGCAGCGGATCCCGCGTCTGCGCAGGTAAGCACGGTTGGCGCGCGAAGAGTACGCCTTGTCACCACGCACCCGCAGCGGCCTGCGCCTGGGACGACCGCCACCCGGCTTGGGCACCCCGGATTGCTTCGAGGACCGGCTCGAACTGTGGGCTGTCATCCCTCTGACCTGCCGTGACCAGCAACGACAGCGGCTTCTGACCCTGCTCGCACGCCAGATGGATCTTCGTGGAGAACCCGCCCCGCGACCGACCCAGCCCGTGGTCCTCCGGCCCTAGGCTGCTCTCTTCCCCCTCCGCAACCCCTCGGATGGACGCCGCGAACCATCGGGTGTGAAACTATATCCAGGGGGCGGAGGTGGGTTGGATGAATGGTCTCCCATTCCAACTCGAAATCATTGAAGCCGACACCAACTGGATCGTGTCGTGTGCTTCTGACTGCGGTGAAGCGCTTATTCGGGTGCCGGCGCCTTACTCTGAGAACGAACTCCAATCTGCGCTTTCGCGCGTGGAAATTTCGCTGGCCAAGTCATACAGTTCTGCGGTCATGCGTGGTGCGCCTGTATCGGAAAGGCCCGTTCGAGAACTTGGGGAACGTCTCACTGCAGCGATCTTCCAGGACGACATATCAATACTGTTCGACCGGTGGCGCAGCCACGCACGAACGCAGGGAAGCCCGTTGCGCATCCTGCTGCGGACGAACGGACCGCATGTTGCGCACATTCCCTGGGAATTCCTCGTCGACCCCTCCCGCGACGACTACCTCGCGCTCCGGATCCCGGTCGTCCGGTACCTGCGGCTGATGAACCCCGTGCCCCCACTGGCCCTCACTCTGCCCCTGCGAGTGCTGGGCGTGTCAGCGCAGCCCCATGACCTGCCCGTACTTGAAGGGAAACGGGAAGGGGAGCAGATATCGTTGGCGCTTCAGCGGTGCAGTTCCGACAGCGTGGACGTCCACTGGCTTTCCGGGGACCAGTGGCAGGATCTGGCGAAGGAATTGCGATTCGGCACCTGGCACGTGCTCCACTGTGTCAGCCATGGGGGATTCGACGAGGAGCGGAATGCGGGCTACATTCAGCTTGCGGGTGCCGACGGGTCGGCAAGGAAGATATATGCCAGCGATTTCGAGCGGTTGATCGCGGACAGTCCGAACCTGCGCCTCATCGTGCTGAATTCCTGTGAGTCGGCGGTCAGCGGGTCCGACGACGTATTTGCGGGCACCGCCGCCAATCTCGTGCGCGCCGGCGTCCCCGCGGTCGTCGCCATGCAATATGAGATAACCGACGGGGCCGCCCTCGTCTTCGCCTCCTCCTTCTATGAGCGGATCGCGGAGGGCCTCCCGGTCGACCGGGCGGTGACCCTCGCCCGTGAAGATGTCAAGATGGATCTGGACAGCCTGGAATGGGCCACTCCTGTGCTGTTCCTCGCATCCGACGAGACACGGATTTTCTCGCTGCCCAAAGCGGCACCAGGCCCACGGCGGCCGCAACCGCGGCTGTCGACGACCTCCCCGCCACCTGCGCCCGCACCGCCGCCTCCCACACCGCCATCCCGCGTCTCCCAGAGGTCTGTGCTCGCCGAGATCGGCCCGTGCAGCCACCTGGCGGTCGGGCCTCCCGACCTCCTCGCCGCCGCCTGCAGCGATGGCGCCGTCCGGATCTTGAACACTGTCCACGGCGGACTGGTCGCGCAGTGCATGCCCGTACAGCGCGAGGTTCCAGTACGCGTGGCCTGGGGCCCCTGGCGGCGAAACGTGGCCAGTCGGCACAACGACGGAACCGTTGTCGTCTGGAACCTCGAGTCCGAAACGCCGGTGCGTGTAATGAACGTGGGTGGCGAAGGAGACGCCCTCGCGTTCAGCGCTGACGGCCGCTGGCTCGCGGTGACCGCCAAGGATCGCATCTACGTCTACAACACGTGGGGCGCTCGGGTGCGGGATCTGCCAGCCCGGTCAGGGAGACAGCCGAGAACCTTCCAGGGACGGAGCGGACGCGGCAGGATCGGTCCCCTCGCTTTCGCACCGGGTGACCGGCATGTCGTCGTCGCGACCGGTGACGGCATGGTGCGGCAGTTGGACGTGCGAGGACAGCCGGTGATGACCTGGCGGCAGCCGCAGCCGGTGCGCTGCCTCGCGCTCACCGAAAACTTCCTCGCCACTGGCTCCGCCGACGGCAGGGTGCGCCTCTGGTCCTGGGACGGTCGTCTCCTCTGCCAGACCAACCATGGCCGACAGCCTTCCCACCTGGTGTTCTCTGCCGGCCTCCCGGCCCTCGCCGTCTCCGACGACCAGGGCACGGTAGCCCTGTGGAACCTCAGGACGGGTGAATTGACCGTCGTGGCGGAGCTGTTGCACCAGCTCGCAGGGCTGGGGTTCCTCGAAAGCGGCAAGGGGCTGGTGACCGGCACCCGCTCGGGTCTCATCGAGCGCTGGTCGCTGCCCCACCGGCCATGAAAGGGAGAGACGTCATGGCAGACCCCGAGGTAGAGATCTTCTGGCCCTCATCGCTGCCCTCCGCCCCGGCGCTGGAGCAGCAGGATGTGCTGCGCGAGGCCGGAGTCACCGCGACGTGCATGCTGCGGCCCATCCGGCGAGGGGCGGCCGATGCCGTGCTGGTGCTGGTGACGTCCGCCGTCCTGGAACCGTTCCTCAGCACCTTGTTCGCGCGTCTCGCCGAACAGGCCCACAAAGGGTTGAAGGCGTTCGTGGACGGATTGCTGAGGGGCCGCCCGGACGGAGCGGAAGCGCCGGAGGGCGTAATCGTCGAGTCGGCGACGGGCGGCCGGGTCACCTTCACTGCGGATCTGCCGGAACAGGCGTACGAGCAGGCCGTCGGTCTGGAGGCCTGTGGCGACCGGTGGACCTGGGATTCCCGACGAGCGATCTGGACCCCTGCCTGAGGTCCGTATCCAGGAAGGTGTGCGGCCATGGCAGACCGACACCAGCCTCCGCCCTCCGAAGGTGAGAACTGGGGCCCGGAGACTCCCTGGCAGGAGCCGTTCCTCCCACCGCCCTCCCAATCCCCGCCTCCCCAGCCACCGCCTCACGAGTCGTCGTCTCCCCAGCCCCAGCCCCCGCAGCCGGCGTGGCAGCAACACCAGTGGGAAGCGGCTGCCCACCCGGGACAGGCGCGAGCGCCGGAGACGTACTTGTCCGCCGCCGTCCTCGTCACGCTCTTCTGCTTCCTGCCGACCGGCATCGCCGCCATCGTCTTCGCCTCGCGCGTCTCGGAGAAGTGGAAGGCGGGTGACCATGTGGGGGCCGCCGAAGACGCGCGGAAGGCGAGGCTCTTCGTCATCGTGAGTATCGCTGCTGGTTGCATCGTGTGGCTGATCATCTTTGCCGGTATGAGCACCGACACGAGCACCACTTACATGCCCTTGCCGTGAGAGGTCTGTGCCTGCGGGTCCTCCGGCTGGTGCGACGAGCCTGCACCCCGAAGCCCGTCCGCGACGCCTGGCTCGCCGCCGGGATCTTCGGAGCGGTTGCCGTCGCCGTGCGACTCGCGGACCCCACGCAACCCGGCGGCTTCCCCTCATGCCCGTTCCGTGCCCTCACGGGTTTCGACTGTCCGGGCTGCGGCAGCTTGCGTGCTCTCCATCAGCTCACTCATGCCCATGTGGCCGCCGCAGCAGATTACAACCTGCTGCTGGTCGCGGTACTGCCGTGCGTCGCCGTCGTGTGGCTGCGAGTCGTCACCGGCAGGACCGGTCGGCGATGGCTCCCCCCGTGGATGGGACCGCGCGCGATGCTCGTCATCGTCGTCCTGTGGACAGTGATGCGGAATCTCCCCGTTCTCGGGGGAGTGCTGGCAGCCTGACGGCTCGCGGGCTGCCGGACGGCGGGGCAAGTCCCCTTGCGGCAAAGCGATTTGGACACGGCTGGATAACGGCGGGACCGATCTCTTGTCAGTGCAATTTCACATTACTATGTTACCGGTCACATCATAGAGCGCGGCCCTGCACTGGAGTGACCATGACCAAGCGCACCCAACTCGCCCTCGCCACCGCCCTGGTGGCGGCTCTCGCACTCGGCGCCTCGGGCTGCTCCGACCCCAAGAAGGCCTCCAACGGCGGCGGTTCCGCCAATCCGGCCGCCGCCAACGACGGCAAGGTGCTCGGCGGCAACCCCGTCAAGGGCGGTACGCTCACCGTCCTGTCCAACCAGGACTTCTCCCACCTCGACCCGGCCCGCAACTGGACGATGCCGGCCATGGACTTCGGCACCCGCCTGCTCTACCGCACCCTCGTCACCTTCAAGGCCGAGCCCGGCAAGGCCGGCAGCGAGCTCGTCCCCGACCTCGCCACCGACCTCGGAACCCCCTCCAACGGCGGCCGCACCTGGACCTTCACCCTCAAGGAGGGCCTGAAGTACGAGGACGGAACCCCCATCAAGGCCCAGGACGTCAAGTACAACGTCGAGCGCTCCTTCGCCCCCGACCTCACCGGCGGCCCCGACTACGCCGCCCAGTACCTCGCCGGCACCGAGGGCTACAAGGGCCCGCTGCAGGGGCAGCACCTCGACTCCGTCAAGACCCCCGACGACCGGACCATCGTCTTCGAACTCAAGCGCCCGGTCGCCGAGTTCTCCGCGACGGCCACCCTCCCCACCTTCGCGCCCGTCCCGCAGTCCCAGGAGAAGGGCACCCAGTACGACGCCCGCCCGTTCTCCTCCGGCCCGTACAAGATCGAGTCGTACGACCGCGACAAGAAGCTCGTCCTCGTCCGCAACGAGCACTGGGACCCGGGGACCGACACCGTCCGCAAGGCCTACCCGGACAAGTTCGTCGTCGTCATGGGCCTCAAGGGAGGCCAGATCGACGACCGCATCATCGCCTCCGAGGGCGCCGACGCCTCCGCGGTGGAGTACTCCAACATGCGCCCGGAGAGCGCCCCCAAGGTGCTGCCCAAGCCGGAGGTCAAGTCCCGCCTGCTCGCCGAGTCCCAGGGCTGCACCACGATGCTGCACCTGAACAACTCCCGCGCCCCCTTCAACGACCCCAAGGTCCGCGAGGCCATGCACTACGCCCTCGACAAGGAGGCCGTCATCACCGCGGCCGGTGGCCCGGCCCTCAACGAGATCGCCACCGCCTACCTGCCGCCCGCCCTCACCGGCGGCAAGCAGGCCGACACCCTCAAGGTCGCCCCGGCCGGCGACCCCGCCAAGGCCAAGGAACTCCTGAAGGCCGCCGGGAAGGAGACCCTCAAGGTGTCCCTCGCCGTCTCCACGGGCGACAAGGGCCGCGCGGAGGCCGTCCAGCAGGGTCTGGCCCGAGCGGGCGTCGAGGTGGTCATCGACACCGTCGACCCGGGCGCCTACTACGACGTCATCGGCGACCTGTCCACCACCCCGGACATGACCTTCACCGGCTGGTGTCCGGACTACCCGTCCGGCTCCACCTGGATCCCGTTCGTCTTCGACGGACGCACCATCAAGGAGAAGGGCAACCAGGGCAACTACAGCCAGTTCCGCGACGAGGCCGTGCAGAAGCGGATCGACGAGATCAACGGCATGGCCGACGCCAAGCAGGCCAACCAGGCCTGGATCGAACTCGACGCCGAGATCATGAAGAAGGCCCCCTCCATCCCGGTCCTGCTGGAGCGCAAGCCCCTCCTGATCGGCACCAACATCGCCGGCGCCTTCGGACACCCCGTCTGGACCGGCACCATCGACTACGCCACCGTCGGCCTCAAGGACCCCTCCAAGGGCCAGGGCTGAGCGGGCCCCGGCCCCGGCTCCCGGAACCGGCCAGGACCCCAAAGCCATGACCGCCACCGCCGCCCCGCAGACCGCGTCCGCACCGGCAGGGGACCTCCCCCCGGGCAGCAGCCCCTGGCAGCTCGCCCGGCGGGAACTCCGCCGCCGCCCCGCCGTCCGCGTCAGCCTCTGCGTCGTCCTCCTCTTCGTCCTGATGGCCGCCACCGCCCCCTGGCTCAGCGCCCTGGGCGGCTGGTCCCCGGAGGAGTTCGACAAGTCCGCCGTCGACCCCTACCTCGGCGGCCTGCCGCTCGGCCCGTTCGGCGGGGTCAGCCCCGAGCACTGGCTCGGCGTCGAACCCGTCACCGGCCGCGACCTGTTCGCCCGCGTCGTCACCGGCGCCCAGGTCTCCCTGCTCATCGCGTTCTCCGCGACCGCCATCGTCGTCGTCACCGGCACCGCCGCCGGGATCGCCGCCGGCTACTTCGGCGGCCGCACCGACACCGTCCTGTCCCGCCTGATGGACCTGACGATGTCCTTCCCGTCCCTCATCTTCATGATCGCGATGCTGTCCGTGGCCAAGGACGTCAACCGGATCGTCCTCATGACCGCCGTCATCGGCATCTTCGGCTGGCCCGGCGTCGCCCGCGTCGTCCGCGGCCAGACGCTCTCCCTCAAGCACCGCGAGTACGTCGACGCCGCCCGCGTCAGCGGCTCCAGCTCCTGGCGGATCCTCACCCGCGACGTCCTGCCCGGAGTCTCGGGCCCGGTCATCGCCTACACCACCCTGCTCATCCCCGGCATGATCAGCACCGAGGCCGCCCTCAGCTACCTCGGCGT
Organism: Streptomyces sp. NPDC059851; assembly: GCF_042732005.1. Lineage (NCBI taxonomy): Bacteria > Bacillati > Actinomycetota > Actinomycetes > Kitasatosporales > Streptomycetaceae > Streptomyces > Streptomyces sp. NPDC059851. The sequence continues at coordinate 53,382 of NZ_JBHWJJ010000015.1, forward strand.
GGGCGTCCGCCCTCCCACCCCGTCCTGGGGCCAGATGATCGCCGAGTCCGTCGCCTTCTATGAGACCGACCCGATGTACTTCATCATCCCGAGCACCTTCCTCTTCCTGGCCGTCCTCGCCTTCACCCTGCTCGGAGACGCCCTGCGCGACATCCTCGACCCGCGGGGAGGCCGCAGTTGATCCTCTACCTCGCGCGCCGGCTGCTCGCCCTCGCGGGCGTGCTCCTCGCCATCGCCGCCGTCACCTTCCTCATCTTCTACGTCCTGCCCTCCGACCCGGCCGCGGCCGCCTGCGGCAAGACCTGCAGCCCCGAACGCATCGCCGACGTCCGCGCCTACCTCGGCCTGGACCTTCCGCTGTGGCGCCAGTTCGCCGACTTCCTCACCGGCATCTTCACCGGCCGCACCCTCGGCACCGGCCAGTACGCCGTCCGCTGCGACTTCCCCTGTCTGGGCTACTCGTACGAGAACTCCCTGCCCGTGTGGGACCTGCTGATGGACCGGCTGCCGGTCTCCGCCTCCCTGGCCCTCGGTGCCGCCGTGCTCTGGCTCGTCCTCGGCCTCGGCGCCGGCGTCACCGCCGCCCTGCGCAAGGACACCGCCACCGACAAGGCGCTCATGGTCGGCGCGGTCGCCGCCGCCTCCCTGCCGGTCTACTTCACCTCCGTGATGCTCATCTACGGGGTGATCCGCATCGCCGGCCTGCTGCCCTACCCCGCCTACCAGCCCTTCACCGACGACCCCCTGGGCTGGGCCGCCAACCTGCTGCTGCCCTGGACCGCACTGGCCCTGCTGTACGCCGCCATGTACGCCCGCCAGAGCCGCGGCTCCATGATCGAGGCGATGGCCGAGCCGTACATCCGCACCGCCCGCGCCAAGGGCATGCCCGAACGCACCGTCGTCGTCAAGCACGGCCTGCGCTCCGGGATGACCCCGATCCTGACCATCTTCGGCATGGACCTCGGCGGCCTCCTCGCCGGCGCCGTCATCACCGAGTCCATCTTCGGACTCCCCGGCATCGGGCGCCTGTTCTACGGCGCCCTCGTCAGCTCGGACCAGCCGGTCGTCCTCGGGGTCACCCTGCTGGCCGCCTTCTTCATCGTCGTCGCCAATCTCGTCGTCGACCTCCTGTACGCCGTCGTCGACCCGAGGGTGAGGTACTGATGGCCGCCCCCGCCGCCCCAGCCACCCCTGCCGCCCCCGCGGCACCGCTGCTCGACGTCCGCGACCTGAACGTCACGTTCACCACCCCACGCGGCCCCGTCCGCGCCGTCGACTCGCTCGGCTTCACCGTCGAGGCCGGGCGGACCCTCGGCATCGTCGGCGAGTCCGGCTCCGGCAAATCGGTCACCTCGCTCGCCGTCATGGGCCTGCACCGCGGCGCCGAGGTCACCGGCTCCGTCCGGCTCGCCGGACGGGAGCTCACCGGCATGCCCGAGAAGGAGCTCTCCCGGCTCCGCGGCCGGAAGATGGCCGTGATCTTCCAGGACCCGCTGTCCAGCCTGCACCCCTACTACACCGTCGGCGAGCAGATCGCCGAGCACGTCCGCGTCCACTTCAAGGCCGGGCGGGCCGCCGCCCGCAAGCGGGCCGTGGAGATGCTCGGCGAGGTCGGCATCCCCGAGCCGGCCCGCCGCGCCCGCGAGTACCCGCACCAGTTCTCCGGCGGCATGCGCCAGCGCGCGATGATCGCCATGGCGCTCGCCTGCGAGCCCGACCTGTTGATCGCCGACGAACCCACCACCGCCCTCGACGTGACCGTCCAGGCGCAGATCCTCGAACTCCTCGCCCGCCTCCAACAGGAACGCGGCCTCGGCATCATCATGATCACCCACGACCTGGGCGTCGTCGCCCGCGTCGCCCACGAGGTGCTCGTCATGTACGGCGGCCGCGCCGCCGAACGGGCCGACGTCGACGCCCTGTTCGCCGACCCCGCCCACCCGTACACCCGGGGCCTGCTCGACTCGATGCCGCGCCTGTCCGACGGCGCCGACGACGAGCCGCTGCGGGCCATCCCCGGCTCCCCGCCCTCCCTCCTCACCCCCGCCCCCGGCTGCACCTTCGCCCCGCGCTGCCCCAAGGCAGCCGCACCCTGCACCGACGACCGCCCGGCCCTGCGGGCGTACGGGCAGCAGCCCGGCCGGTCCGTGGCCTGCCACTTCGCCGGATCCCCCACCCCCGAGGAGGCGGCCCGATGACCATCCCCACCCCCACCCCCGCCCAGACTCCCGGGACCCCCCGGCCGGCGACGGACACCGGCTCCGGGGCCCTACTGTCCGTACGCGACCTGACCATGGCCTTCCCCGGCCGGCGGACCGGGAGCGGGCGCCGCGGGGCGCCCGTCCGCGCCGTCGACGGGGTCTCCTTCGACCTGGCGGCCGGCGAAACCCTCGGCCTGGTCGGCGAGTCGGGCTGCGGCAAGTCCACCACCGGCCGCATGCTCGTCCGCCTGCTGGAGCCCACCTCCGGCACCGTCACCTTCGACGGCCGCGACGTCACCCGGCTCTCACAGCGCGCCCTGCGACCGCTGCGCCGGCACGTCCAGATGGTCTTCCAAGATCCGCACTCCTCCCTCAACCCACGCCAGACGGTGGCCCGGATCATCTCCGACCCGCTGCTGGTGCAGGGCTGGACCGCGGCCGACGCCCGCCGCCGCGCGGCCGAGCTGATGGACCTCGTCGGGCTGATCCCGGAGCACATCGACCGCTACCCGCACGAGTTCTCGGGCGGCCAGGCCCAGCGCATCGGGATCGCCCGCTCCCTGGCCACCAGCCCCCGGCTCGTCATCGCCGACGAGCCCGTCTCGGCGCTCGACGTCTCCGTGCAGGCCCAGATCGTCAACCTGATGGAGCGGCTGCGCGCGGAACTGGGCCTGGCGTACGTGTTCATCGCGCACGACCTGTCCGTGGTGAAACGGGTCAGCGACCGGGTCGCCGTCATGTACCTGGGCCGGATCGTCGAGATCGGCGACAAGCGCGCCCTGTACGAGAACCCCCAGCACCCTTACACGCGGGCGCTGCTGTCCGCCGTACCGCTGCCCGACCCGGCGGCCGAGCGGCGGCGGGAGCGGATCGTGCTGCTCGGTGACCCGCCGAGCCCGGCCGCGCCGCCCCCGGGCTGCACCTTCCATCCGCGCTGCCCGAAGGCGCAGGAGGTGTGCCGCACCGAGCGGCCGCTGCTGCGGACCGCCGCCTCGCGCGAGGTGGCCTGCCACTTCCCGGGGGACTGACGGGGATCCCGGGAAGGGGAGGGCCCCGCGGCCGACACGATCGGTCGCGGGGCCCTCCGCCGGGTCCGGCGCCCGGCTCAGCAGGCGAGTTCGCGGCGGAAGAACTCCAGCTCCAGTGCCATGAGCTTTTCCCGGGTTCCGTGCCCGGTCATGTGCGTGACCCCCGGCAGGGCCAGCAACTGGTGGGGGCGGCCGGCGTCCGTCAGCGCCCGGGACAGGCGCAGGGTGTGCGAGGGGTGGACGTTGTCGTCGGCCAGGCCCGTCATCAGCAGCAGCGGCCGGGTCAGCTTCGGCGCGTCGGGGATCAGCGAGTCCCGCTCGTAGACCTCGGGGTGCTCCTGGGGCAGGCCGAGGTAGCGCTCGGTGTACGCGGTGTCGTAGTGGCGGAAGTCGGTGGGGGCGGCCCCGGCGGCGGCAGCGTGGAAGACGTCCGGGCGGCGCAGCACCGCGAGGGCGGACAGGTAGCCGCCGTACGACCAGCCGCGCACCCCGACCCGGCCGAGGTCGAGGTCACGGTGCCGGGCTCCGAGCGCCTGGAGGGCGGCGACCTGGTCCTCCAAGGTGACCTCGGAGAAGCCGCGGTACATGGCGTGGGTGAAGGCGGGGGAGACGTACGGGGTGCCGCGGTTGTCGACGGTCACCACCGCGAAGCCCTGGTCGGCCCACCACTGGCGGTGCTGCCAGCGGCGCGGCTCGGCGCTGACGTCCTGGAAGCCGGGGCCGCCGTAGCCGTCGACGAGCACCGGCAGCCGCTGCCCGGGGACGTGGCCGCGAGGCAGGACCAGCGCGGTGGGCACCCCGTGCTCGGTGACCCGCTCCAGCAGCGGGGCCACCCGCCGGGGCAGCGGCTCCGCGTGGTCGGCCGGGGTGTACTCGCGCCCGTCGGCGGTGCGCACGGTGCGGCGTACGCCCTCCCGCCCGGCGGCGGTCAGCAGCAGCGTCCCGGCGGAGGCGAGGACGGAGTGCACGGTCGGCACCTCGGGGTCGTCGGCGAGGACGGTGAGCTCGCCGGTGTCCGGGTCGAGCAGCAGCACCTGCTGCTCGGCGGGGTCGCGCAGCCCCGCCTCGACCAGCAGCCGGCCCTGGTGGACGCCGGCGAAGCCGCGGACCTGGACGCCGTCGCCGGTGAGCGGGCGGCCGTCGACGGCCAGGGCCCGGGCGGCCCCGCCCGGCAGGTCGGCGGCCGTGAGCAGGCGCCCGCCGGGGAGCCGGGCCGGGGTGCCCGGCAGCGGGTCGACCCACAGGGGGTGGGTGGTGCGGGACAGCTCCCGGGTGCGACCGGTGGCGGGATCGGCGCCGAGCAGCAGCACGCACTGCTGGAGCCGGTCCTGGACGGTCAGCAGGATCTCCTCGGACGACTCCCACGCGGCGTCGGAGACGTACGGGAAGCGCTCGGTGTCCCAGTCGAGGCGGACCCGTCGGCCGCCCGGCCCCAGGACCCACAGCTGGACGTCCGCGTTGGGGCCGCCCGCCTCGGGGTACGCGAAGTCCTCGGGCGCCAGTTCGGGGTGCGCGGGGTCGGCGAAGTGGCGCCGCTGGAGGGCGGTCTCGTCGACGCGGGCGGCCAGCAGGGTGACGCCGTCGGGGGACCACCAGTGGCCCCGGGAGCGACCGAGCTCCTCGGCGGCGGCGAACTCGGCCACGCCCCAGCGGGCCCCGTCGTCGGGGCTGGTGCGCCCACCCGGAGCGGTGTGGAGGGCGTCGTCGGCGACGTAGGCGATGCGGGAGCCGTCGGCGTTGGGGCGGGGGTCGAAGGCGGGGCCGGCGGCGGGCACCTCGACGGGCACCTGCACCGATGCGGGGACGGGCCGGCCGTCGGCGGGCGGCTCGGCGCCGGGGTCGTACGTCACGGTGAACAGGCGTCCGTACAGGGCGAAGGCCGCGCTGCGCCCGTCACCGGAGAGCGCGTACGAGCCGATTCCGGCGGCGGTGAGCCGGGTCCGCTCGCGCAGCCGCCGCTCGGCGACGGGGAGCGGGCCGGGTGCGGGGGCGAGTTCCCGCGGGTCGGCGAGCTGTGACTCGGTGCCGGTGGCGGTGTCCAGGACCCAGAGGGCGTCGCGGTCGTCGGCGGGGCCGGAGGAGCGGAGGAACCAGAGCAGCCGACCGTCGTCGCCGAAGGAGAACGCGCGCGGGGCGCCGTACGTGAAGCGGGCCGTACGGGCGGAGAGCCTGAGGAAGTCGTCCATGGAGCGCAGTGTGCCATGTGAAATGGCACACTAGTACACGTCATGCAGCCTAGGCCATTCGAGTGGTGTGGCCCCTGGGGCAGGTCTAGCGTCGGGAGGGTGGACCCGAACGCATCGCCGGCCGACGAGGGAACCGGCGCCACGGCCCGCGGGAACGGCAACGGGCTCGCACTCTTCGTCATCGCCTCCTGCCAGCTCATGGTCGTCCTCGACATCACCATCGTGAACATCGCCCTGCCGCACATCCAGACGTCGCTCGGCTTCTCCACCGAGGGCCTGTCGTGGGTCGTGAGCGCCTACACCCTCGCCTTCGGCGGGCTCCTGCTCCTCGGTGGCCGCGCGGGCGACATCCTCGGCCGCAAACGGGTCTTCACCTCCGGCGTCCTCCTCTTCGGCCTGGCCTCCCTGCTCGGCGGACTCGCCCAGAGCGAAGGCCAGTTGCTGGGCGCCCGCGCACTCCAGGGCGTCGGCGGCGCCATCGCCTCCCCGACCGCCCTGGCCCTGATCACCACGACCTTCCACGAAGGCCCCGCCCGCAACCGGGCGTTCGGCGTCTTCTCCGGGGTCTCCGCGGCCGGCGGCGCGATCGGCGTCCTGCTCGGCGGCATCCTCGTCGAATGGCTCGACTGGCGCTGGGTGCTGTTCGTCAACGTACCGATCGCCGTGGTCGTCGCCACCCTCGCCACCAAGGTCCTGCACGAGTCAGCGCGCCACCCCGGGCACTTCGACCTCGCCGGCGCCCTGCTGTCCACCGCCGGCATGGTCAGCCTCGTCTACGGGTTCATCCGTGCGGCCCAGGACGGCTGGCGCGACCCGGTCACCCTGGCCTCCTTCGGCGTGGCCGTCGTCCTGCTGACCCTGTTCGTCATCAACGAGCGCCGCTCGGTCCGGCCGATCACCCCGCTGCACATGCTCGCCGACCGCAACCGGGCCGGCACCTACGGGATCATGCTCTTCCTCGCCTGCGCGATCTTCGGCATGTTCTTCTTCCTGACCCTGTTCGTACAGAACGTGCTGGGCTTCAGCCCGCTCCAGGCCGGGCTCGCCTTCCTACCGGTCAGCGTGGTCGTCGCCATCGCCGCGGGCGCCACCTCGCGCCTCCTGCCCACGTTCGGGCCCAAGCCCTTCATGGTGGCCGGCGCCCTGTCCTGCGCGGTCGGCCTGGGCTGGCTGACGCAGACCGACGTCCACTCCACCTACCTCGGCAGCATCCTCGGCCCGATGCTCTTCTTCGGCCTCGGCATGGGCCTGCAGTTCGTGTCCCTGACCCTGATGGCCCTGTCCGACGTCGCCGACCGCGAGTCCGGCGCGGCGTCCGGCCTGCTCAACACCACCCAGCAGGTCGGCGGCTCGCTGGGCCTGTCCGTCCTGGTCACCGTCTTCGGCACGGCCAGCCGCAACGAGGCCCCCGCCCAGCTCGCCGACTTCACGGCCACCGCCACCCCGGCACAACAGATCGCGTTCCGGCGCACCGGCCGGCTCCCGGACCCGTGGAGCGACGTGGTCCTCACGGCGGGCATCAGCGCCGCCTTCGTCGTCGCGGCCGTGTTCACCCTGGTGGGCGCGGCCATCGCGCTGTTCGCCATCCAGGTCCGGCCGTCCGACCTCGAACGCCTCAAGGGCCACCACACCCCGACGGCCGCCTGAGGGCCGAGGGCCGCCCGAGGGCCGCGGGTCACCGCGCCGCTGAGCACTTCCGCATGCGGCTCCGCGCGCCGTTCGCCACACTGGGCGTTGAAGTGAACGCTGCCCCCGCACCGGCGGAACCCGACCGGCGAGCGCGCCGTGACCGGACGCGCCTCGGCCTGCTGCCGCCGCTCGCCGCATGGCTGGTCTCGAACCTCGTCACCTGGCTCGTCGCGGGGGCATCCGTCGCCGGCGACGGCTCAGCGGTGTCCTACTGGTCCACGGGGAGCCGCCGCCGCTGGGACTCCGAGCACTACCTGTCCATCGCCAGGACCGGCTACGAGATGTTCTGGTGCCGGGAACGCCACCCGGACTTCCCCGACGTGGTGTGCGGCAACGTCGCATGGTTCCCCGGGTACCCCATGGCGGTCCGGGCGCTCACCGCCACCGGCCTCCCCTACGAGGTCTCCGCCGTGGTCGTCACCGAAGCGGCGCTGTTCGGCGCGTTCGCAGTGCTGTGGTGGCTGCTCGGCGCCCGGACCACGCCGTCCACCGGCCTCACCCTCGCCATCGCCGCGGTGTTCCCCGGCGGCATCTACCTCCACGCGATGTTCCCGATCGCACTCGGAACGCTGGCGCTGCTCGTCAGCATCGCCGGGGTGGCGCGCGGCTCCTGGGCCATGGCCGCCGCCGGAGGATTCGTGGCGGCGGCCTGTCACTTCGTCGGCACCGCCGCCGTCGGCATGCTGTTGCTGAGCGCGCTCTTCGCCTGGCACGGGGACCGCCGGCCGGTGAGGTTCGCGAAAGCCGGGCTGTCGGCGGCCGTCGCGGCCTGTGGCGTGCTCTGGGCCAAATGGCTGATGTGGCAGGCGACGGGCCACTGGGACGCGTACGAGACGATCCAGGCGATCAGCTACGGGCAGGGCAGCCTGCGCCAGCCCTTCGCCGAGATGGCCAAGGCCTACGACTTCCCCTTCCGGAGCTGGCAGTTGTCCGAGGGGCAGATGACGTGGCTGGTGGAGCAGGGCCTCGCGGCGCACCGCCCGCAGTTCTGGCTGAACGCGGCCTTCGTCCTGCTCGTCGTCGCCGCGGCCGCGCTGCGGCTCGTCCGGGACCGCCGGCTCGACGTCGCCGAATGGGCCGCCCTCACCCTGACGGTGGCGATCTACATGTTGCCGTTCTTCGCCGGCGCGGAGATGTCCTGGTACCGCAACCACGCGCAGATGTTCGTCGGGCTCGTCCTCGTCAAGAACCTTCCCCGGTGGGTCCAGGCGCTGCTGCTGCTGTGCTGCCTGGTCCAGTACGCCCTCCTGGGCGCGATGTTCTTCACCGGGGCGCTGGTGTAGCCGGCTGTCGAACGCTCAGCCGGCGAGGCCCGCGCGCAGGCGGGCCGCGTCCTCGCGGGTGTTCATGGCGAGGGCCAGCCAGGAGCCGTCGGCGAAGGCCAGGTCCACACGGGCCGGGCGGCGCCGCAGCCGGGGGACGCGGCGCAGGGTGCAGGCGGCGGCGTACTCCTCCCGGGCGGCATCGCCGCGGCCCCAGGGCGACCGGACGGTGACCTTGCCCGGTTCCGCGGTGAACGCCCCCGGCGGGTCCGCGGTCTCGGCCTGCCGGTGCGTCCAGTGGAACCCGTGCAGCGCCAGCGCCAGACGGCCGGCCTCGCTGTCCCAGTCGCCGCGCCGGCCGGGGCCGTGGAGCAGGCGCCCCAGCAGGCGGAGGGCCCGTTCGAAGGGGTCGAGCAGGGCGGACAACGCCCCCGGCAGGTCGTCCGGCGCGGCGATCAGGAACCGGAACAGGAAGAACTCCGTGCTCCACGCCCTCAGGCGCCGCTCGGCCGGGGATCCGGGCAGCATCGCGCGGGGCGGTCTGCGCGCATAGGGGGACAGCTTCCCCATGATCTCGGTGCTCACCGGCCCATGATCGCCCGACCGCGGCTAGCCGCCCAAACTCCTGATCCGGCAGCGCATCGGCCCCTCGGCGCGCAGGGTGATCCCCGCGCTGACCGGGACGTCCGTGTCCACGGCCTCGAACTCGTACGCCCGCAGCAGCATCGCCAGCGCGATCACCGACTCCAGCATCGAGAAGTGCTGCCCGATGCAGGCGCGGGGACCGCCGCCGAACGGGAACCAGGCGTACCGCGGCCGCTGGGCCTCCGCCTCCGGGGTGAAGCGGTCCGGGTCGAAGCACTCCGCGTCCGGCCAGTACCGCGGGTGGCGGTGCGTCACCCACGGGGCCACGATCACGTCCGCGCCCGCCGGGATGGCGTGCCCCGCGACCTCGGTGGCGGCGACGGAGCTGCGGCCGATGACCGGGGCGGCCGGGTAGAGCCGCATCGCCTCCTTCAGCACCTGCGTGAGGTAGGGGAGCCGCTCCAGGTCGGCGGCCCCGGGCGTACGGTCCCCGAGGACGCGGACGACCTCCTCGCGGGCCCGGGCCTGGTGCTCGGGGTGCAGGCCCAGCAGGTGCAGGGAGAAGGCGAGGGACGTCGCGGTCGTTTCGTGCCCGGCCAGCAGGAAGATCAGCACCTGGTCGCGCAGCTCGGCGGCGTCGAACTCGCCGTCCTGCGTGCTGCCGGCGGCGGACAGCAGGCTCAGCAGGTCCTCAGCCGGGCCGGCGTCAGCGGTGCCGGCCCCGCGCCGCTCGGCGATGATCCGGTCGCACACGGCGTACAGCTCGTCCATTGCTGCGGCGGCCCGCCGGTTTCCGGGCGTGGGCCAGCTGCGCGGAACGTTGGCGGGGGAGTAGCCGCGGCGGAGCACGTACTCGGTGATGACCGGAAAACACCGGTCGACGACGTCGACGGTGGCGTCCACGTCGGTGCCGAACAGGATGCGGGCGACGGCGCGCAGGGCGAGCTGCATCATCCCGTCCGAGACGTCGACGACCCCGCCGGGGGCCTGCTCCCACGCGGTGAGCGTGGCCTGCGTCTCGTCGGCGACGGCGCCGGCGTACCCGTCCACGCGCCGCTTGGTGAACAGCGGCTGCACGAGCCGCCGCTGGCGCAGGTAGTCCTCGTCCTGGCTGGTCAGCATGCCGTTGCCGAAGGAGTCGCGGATCTCCTGGTAGAAGGTGTTGTCCTTGCGGAAGTTGGCCGACTGCGCGGCCAGGACCTGCTGGGCGCCCTCGGCGGAGAACACGCAGTACAGCTCGGCCCGCAGACCGGGCGGGCCGGCGGTGACCCGTACGACGTCGCCGTGCTGCGCCCGGGCGCGCAGGTAGGTGCCGAGCGAGTCCGCCTTCAGGTCGAACAGCGAACCCAGCAGCGGGTTTCCCGCGAGCGAGGGTACTTCCGCACCGGCCGTCCCGTCCGCCCGTGCCCGTGATTCCACTGCTGCCATGGCTGAGTCCCCTCGACACCGCGCACCGGCGCATCGACGCACCGACAGGCCGATTCTGCACGTTCCCGTCCGTGGCGGCGAGGGCCGCCGGGCCGACCGTCGGAAACCGGCCACCGACTGGCCGGTACCGGGCTCCTACTTGTCACAGGCGACGCCGTCGTTGTCGCGGTCGAGGGTGCGGCTGTAGCCCGGCTGGCCACGGCGGATCGGGGCGGCACCCGCGGCCTTCGCCTCGGCGCAGCTCTTGTACACGACGGAACCGCCGCCGGAGGTGACGGGCGTCGAGGCCGCCGGCTTCGGGGCGGAAGCGGTGGGGGTGGCCGGGGCCTTCGACGGCCGCAGTGTCGCGCCCGCCTGTGCGGGGCAGGGCGTGCCGGGCGCCACCAGGGACAGCTCGACGGCGGTGGCCGGGGTGACCGGGCTCTGCGCGGCCGGTGTCTGGAAGCACACGGACCACTGGGCGTGGTCGGCGGCGAGCTTCACGTCGACGTACGCGCTCCGCGCCTCGATCGGGGCGGTGACCAGCTTCTTCACGGCCGTCTCGGCATCGGCCGACTTCTGCCCGACCAGCGCCGGCATGACCGGCCCGGTCGCACTCGGCGCGGGCGCGGCCGGGGCTGCCGCGGATGGCGCGTCCGCGCCCTTGCGCTTCCCGGCCGGCGCGGGATCCTGGCAGCCGCTCACCAGTGCGGCGACCGCCCCCACGGCCGCTGCCACGGCAAACCCCCGACGCTGGAACATGACCGGCCCCCCAAGATCGACGCAGTGCGCAACCGCCGCAGAGTACGCGCACCCGCCGCCGCAGCGGGACGCCTTTTCAGGCCAGCCGCCGCCGGCCCCGTCCGCCGGGCCGGTCCTCAGTCCTCCCAGTCCCAAGTGTCGAAATAGGTGGCGGTTCCGGTGCGGCGGGCTTCCATGGCGGCTTCGAGCCGCGCGAAGTCCTGCGGCGGCATCAGGGCCCGCCACTGATCGAGCGGCAGCGCCCGTACGTCGTCGTGTTCGGCCGGGTCGAGGGTGATCGCCCGGACCTGCTCGGAGGTGAGCCGGCCGCCGTCGAAGACGAAGCCGATCGTGCTGTGCGGCCACTTCCTGCCGGGCAGGCCGAAGACCGTGGTCAGCAGCCGCGGGGGGCCGTCGTGGACGATGCCGGTCTCCTCCCGGCACTCGCGCAACGCGGTCTCCCAGGGCCGCTCGCCCTCCTCCATGCAGCCGCCGGGCCACTGCCACGGGTGGCTGCGCGAGTACACCGCCCGCAGCTGCACCGGCCGTTCCCGCTCGTCGGTGAAGAACAGGCAGGCGAAGGCGGTCGCCTTGGGCAGGGTCTCGGCGAACTCCTCGGGCGGCAGCCAGACGGAGGTCACGCGCCGGGAAGGGTGATCGCCTGCACGGGACACGCCCGGGCGGCCTCCTTCAGCATCGGGTCGCCGCCGCCGTCCTCCTGCCCGGGAATCACCATCCCGAACCCGTCGTCGTCGCTGGTGAAAACGGCGGGCGCGCGCAGAGCGCACTGGCTGCTGCCGATGCAGACGTCGGTGTCGATCCTGACCCTGTCGGACATGGATCCGGCCCTCCTGGAATCCCGGTGCACGCGGTCGCATGCGCGCTGCTCATGATCGCCGCCGGGGGCGGTCCGGACCGGCGCGTCGCCCCGACTATCACCCCTTCGGACGAGCGGGGGACGCCCGCCCGGCGCCACAATCCGCGGGCGCCCGCTGGTGTCGGGACCTACGATCGGCCGCGGGGGTGGTGCGAGCGATGTGGTCGTGGCGCAGGAGAAGGCACCGGGCAGCTGCCGAGGCGGTGCCCGACACGGCACGGCCGGGGCGGCAGGAGCCGGAAACCGACCCGTGGCAGGACTGGCTGGACCGCTCGCCCGAGGCGGTCGCGGTCCGGCAGTGGTGGCGGGACGCGGCCGAGCAGATCGCAGGGCTGGGCGAACAGGAATACTGCGAGCGGCTGGGCGAGCTCCTCTCCCGGCTCGCGCCGCGCGACTTCGCGGCGCTCGGCCTCGGCTGCACCCGCCGGGTCGACCGCGCCTGCCGGGAGCCGCAGACCTGCTCGAAAGACCACGTACCGCCGCCCGAGGGCGGGCGGCCGCTGCTGCGCCACGGCCCGGTGGCCGGCGCCTGCAGCAGCTTCACGGACTGCTACAGCCGGTTCGCGGTACGGGCCACGTTCACCGCCGACGACCGTCACCGGGCGGTGAACGTCGAAGGCCGGTGGTCCCGGGTGATGCTGTGGGTGGACGGGGTCCGGGTGGAGGCGCCGGGCTTCCTCGAAGCCTCCGGCTACTGGGTGGACGGCCGCTTCTTCGTCGCGGAGATGGCCGCCCCGGACGACCACCCGTTGCAGGGGCACTACGCCATGGGCACGATCGCCGTCCTCTCGCTGGTGATCCACGACGTCGCCACCGCCTCCACCCACATCGTGGACCCGGAGCCGCACGAGAACTGGTCCGACCCGGTGGCCGAGCTCCGCGACGGCGAGTGGCGCTTCTACCCCACGCGCGAGGCCCGCGACGCCGACCGCCCCGACCGGACCTCCACCGCCCTGCCGTGATCCGATCGACCCGTCGTGGAGGGAGAGAGACCATGATCACCAAGGAACGCGCCGTCGAGCTCGTCGAGTCCTTCCTGGCCGAAGAGCTGCCGAGGTGGCGTTGGGCGGGCTCTCCCCCCACGCCGGAGCTCTACCACGTGGAGGAACGCCCCGTCGGCTGGCTCGTCTTCTGGCGCTCGGCGGAACAGGCCCGCCGCCCCGTCATGACCGGCAGCTTCGTCGGCGGCCACTACCTGGTGGACCGGTACGACGGGAGCATCCACCACGTCCCCGCCGTCTGGTGGGACGACGAGGACTGGGAGGACCAGTACCTCCTGCAGGTCAAGGGCACCAGGCGACCCGATCCGCTCGCCGCTGCAGTTCGCGCGCTCGTGCGCTCCGCCGGCGCCGTGGCCGCGATGGGCCACCTGCGCAAGCACGCCCCGCGGCTGGGCCTGCAGGGAGCGAGGGCCTACGTCGCGGCCGTCCGGGACGGTGCCGAACCGCCGGAAGAACTGGCGGGCCTCACCCGCGAGGAGAAGCCGTCGTCCCCTCCGCCCGTCGAAACGGTGGCCGGCCCGGTCCGGTAGACGTCCGGCTGGAGCGGATCCGGTGTGATCTCCGCCAGCCGGGCGGCCAGTCGGACCACGGGCTCGTGCGTGAGCCCGCCGAACACGACATGGCTCATCCGTCCCCACCGGGTGCGTACCGCTTCGTCGAGTACCGGGTGGTCGTGTCCGTGGACCGCGGACCACCACGAGGACATGCCTCGATCAACTCGACCGCCTCGCCGACCGGTTCGGCGAGGCGCAGCCGGACGTCGGCGGCGGAGTCGACGGCCAGGGGATCGACCCGGCCCGGCACGGGGCCGTGGGGATGCCGCACGTGCTGTTCGTCCGAGGCGAGGAGGCGACGGGTGTCGAGGGTGTCAGATACGGGGCACCGGGTCCGTTCCCACCCGTACGGCGCCCGGGGCCGCAAGGTGGTCGAGGGGGACGGTCAGTGCGCGCAGGAACACCTGGCGCAGCATCTCCGAGGTGTCGTAGTCGGTGGCGCAAGCGGGCGCCTCGGTGTGGTCGTCGACCGTGGGGTCGGGGGTCATCTCACCTGTCTTTCCGTGCGGGGGAACGCGGCTGCGGACGTCGGTACCGGCTCCGTCCCGAGTGCGGGCGTGGTCACGGGCCCGCCGGACCCAGGTGGGCGTCCAGGGCCGCCGTGACGAGCCGGTCGAGCGGGTCGCGACCCGGTGCACCGTCCGGCTCCGGGGCGCCGAGGGTGAGTTGCAGGCTGCCCCACGCCCACAGTTGGGCGATGCCGTGCAGGTTCGACCACAGGGCCGCGGCCGTCACGGCCGCCTGCGCGGGCGCGTCCGACCCGGCGGGCCGCCGTGCGGGGTCCTGTTCCGTCCTGCACCGGGCGACCAGGGCGACGATGCCCTCGAACAGCGGGATCGTCGACTCCCGCAGTCGTCGCTCGCCGGAGGCGTGCTGATCGCTGTCGAGGAGGTCGTGCCGGAACATCAGCTCGAACATGCCCCGGCGCTCCAGCGCGTACCCGACGTACACCTGCGCGACGGCCTGCAACTGGGCCCGCGGCGATGCCGTGCCGGCGATCGCGGCCCCGACCCGGGCGGCGAGGTCCTCGAAGCCGCGCCGGGCGATCGCGGACAGCAGGGCGTGGTGCGTGGGGAAATACCTGCGGGGCGCCCCGTGCGACACGCCCGCCCTGCGGGCGATCTCGCGCAGCCCCAAGGACGCGGAGCCCTCCGTCAGTACGAGATCCACGCCGACGTCGACCAGTCGTTCCCGCAGGGAGCCCTCAGTGTCCATGGACACTGTCTACCAGACGTTCGTAGACAGTGTCTGTGTCTACTGCTGCTTGGCGGGGTGCCGTGCCGTCGGCCCCGAACGGGGCGCCGTGGCCGGGCACGATCACGTCCGCAGCGGCAGCCCAGCACCCGAAGCCGGGAGGCCCGCAGCCCCTCGCGGTCCCCGCGAGCCGTGTGATGTCCTCCCGGCTGTGCCCCGGGGATGCGGACCAACCGCGGGGACGGGTGGTGGTGGCTGAGCACCACGTCGGTGATGTCGTCGGGTCCGAGGCCCGCACGGGCAGGAAGCGCCCGGCTTCGACCCCGCCGTGTGCAGTGACCAGCCGGGGGCCGGCCCCACCGACGCCGGCGTGCCGCTGACCCTCGCGCACGGCCCCGGCCGGCCGGCCGCCGCCGAGCTCGTGATCGTCCTGCCGGGTACCGGCTTCCACGCGCCGCTCGGCCCCGAAGTCCTCGCCGCCCTGGCGGCCGCCCACGAACGCGGCTCGCTGATCGCCGCCCCCTGCGTGGGCACGTTCACGCTCGCCGCCACCGGCCTGCTCGACGGCCGACGGGCCACCACCCACTGGCGCTCCGCCGGGCTGTTGGCCCGCAGCCGTCCGGACGTCACCGTCGAACCCGATGCCCCGTACGTCGACGAGGGGCGGATCGCGACAGGGGCGGGAGCCGCCGGCGCCGGCCTGTGCCTGCACCTCATCAGGCGCGAGCACGGAGCCGCCGTGGTCAACCACATCGCCCGGGACGTGGTGCTGCCCTCGCACCGCGACGGCGAACAGGTCCAGTACCTGGCCGTCCCCGTCCCCGAGGAGGGGCGGGACGAGCGCCCCGCCGACGTGCTCGCCCGGGCCCGCGAGCACCTCCACGAGCCGCTTCCGGTCGCGGAACCGGCCCGGCGCGCCGTGATGAGCAAACGCTCCTTCGCGGCCCGTTCGGCGACGCCACCGGCACCACCCCGCACGCCTGGCTGCGGGAGCTGCGGCTGAGCAGCGCGGAGGACCGCCGCTCCTTCACCCGCACGACCCGTCCGGCCGGACGGGCCCGCGCCGGGACGCGGTTCTCAGGTGCTCTGGAGGGCGGCGACCAAGTCGGCCAGCAGGTAGGCGCGTTCGGCCATGGCGTCGACGACCACGTACTCGTGGTCGGCGTGGGCGCCGCCGCCGACCGCCCCGAGGCCGTCGAGGGTGGGCACGCCCAGGGCGGCGGTGAAGTTGCCGTCGCTACCGCCACCGACCGCGCATCCTTCCAGGCCGGGCAGCAACTTCTGGGCCAGGGCGAAGAGTTCGGCTGAGGCCGACTCCGGCATCGGGGGCCGGCCGATGGATCCCTCCACCGTGATCTCCGCCCCGTCGAGGTGCGGGGTCAGGGCGGCGAAGGCCGACTCGACGCGCTCCTTCTCGTCGTCCGACTCCACCCGCACGTCGACGGTGACGGTCGCCTCCGCGGGGACCACGTTGTCCAGGGTGCCCGCGGAGGCAACGGTCGGGGTGACCGTCGTACCGATGCCGGGCCGGGCGAGGGCCGCGATGTCCAGCACCTGGTGCGCCGCCTCGACCAGGGCGTTGACCCCGGCGGCGGGTTCGAGGCCGGCGTGCGAGGCCCGGCCCGTGATGGAGACGTGGAAGGAACCGCAGCCCTTGCGACCCGTCTTGAGACCGCCGCCGTCCGCGGCACCCTCGACCACGAGCACCGCCCCGCAGGCGAGGGCCCGTTCCTCGATGAGGGCCCGCGAGGAGCGCGAGCCGACCTCTTCGTCGGCCGTCACCAGGATCTCCACGCCCGACCGGTCGTCCAGGGCAGCCAGTCCGTGCACGGCCTGCACCAGGCCGCCGAGCATGTCGAAGACCCCGGGGCCGGTCGCGTGCCCGTCCTCGACGGTGAACGGGCGCCGCTCCAGGGTGCCGAGCGGGAACACCGTGTCGTGGTGGCCGAGGACCAGGACCTTGGGCTCGCCGCCGCCCGACCAGTGGACGTGCGGCCCGGCCTCGCTCTCGATGAGGACGGCATGCCCGCCGAGGCGGCTCTCGATGACGCCGGCGACGGCCTTGGCCGAAGCCGTCAAGGCGTCGGGATCGCGTGACGGGGACTCGGTTTCGACGAGCGTCCTGAGGTCCCCGAGCATCGCGTCCACATTCACACGGCCTGTCTTCTGCGTCGTCATGCGCAAAGCCTAATCCGCGCGCCCGCTGAGCCGGTCGAGCGCCGCAGCGGGCGTACGACCGCCCGGCGGCAAGGTCGGCCCGCGGGGCCGCCGACCGCGATTGCCCACGCCGGCCGCCCGCGGCGGAACTGCGCGCCAGTCCCGGCAGGTTGCACCTGACGTATTGCCGCACCGGGCCTCCCGTGCACCGTGCAGTATCCATGAAGATTCGTGAGGAATGCACCTGGGCAGCGCCGGTGAATATCCGTAACGTTTTTCCCGTCACTGACACCGAAACGGGAGGTATTCCAATGATCTCGACCGTCAAGGCCAACGTCGTCACCGCCGTCGTGCACAACCGTGCCGTCGTCCACAACCGTGCGGTCGTCCACAACCGCGCCGTCGTGCACAACCGCTCGGTCGCCAAGTGACGGTGACCTTCTGAGGTCATTCGACCACGGTCCCGGGTTCCCCCCGGGACCGTGGCCCTTTGCATAAGGAGTCAGTTTCCATGGGGGCTGATATGCCGGCGGACGAAACCGCTTTGGAAGTCGTGGGCGTGGAGGTGTACGACCTAGAACAGGATCTGTGCTTCCTCGCCACCCCGAACGGTGGGCAGTTCTACATTTCCGCCCCTCCATCCGATTTCCGCGCGTGGCTGGCGCTCTGCGACGGAACCAGGACCCGCAGCGAACTGCTCGCGGGAATGCCCTCCGAATACGCCGAGGTCCTCGACGTCCTGCGGCACGACGGCTGCCTGCGCCCGGCCACTTCCACCCTCGACGTTGAGCGGGCGGCGCGCCTGGCACGCACCACGGTCCTCATCACCGGCGCGCCCGAACTCACCGCCCCGCTCGCCCACGCGCTGGGCACCACCGGATACGCACACGTCGGGCCGGCCCCGGAGGACCTGAACGCCGTCGACGTCCGCGACACCGTGCTCGTCGCCGCCTTCTCCCACCCCGCCCACCTCGAACTGAGCCGCATCGACGAACTGTGCGCCCGGCTCGGCCTGCGCTGGCTGCCGCTGCGTCACGAACGAGGCCGGGCAGTCCTCGGCCCCGCCATCACCCCCGGCACCACGGCGGACTTCGCAGACGTCCTGGACCGCCGGCTCGCCGCGGCGCACGACCCGCGGATCGTCGAGGCCGTGCGGACCGCGCCGCAGCCCGACGGCCACCGGCTCCGCGACGGCGACGTCCGCTGGACCCTGGCACAGCTCGGCACGTACCTGGAGCGCTGGGTCACGGGCGAGGCCGCCGTCGACGAGGTCGAGCTCGATCCGCGCCGGCTCGACCGGATCCGGCGCACCGTCCTGCCGGTTCCCACGCGGCCGCGGCCCGTGGTGCGCGGCGACGCCGAGGCGGACCTGCTCGTCGACGACCAGGTCGGCGTGGTGACCGGCGTCCAGGAGCTGGCCCCCTTGCCGGGCATGCCGGCGCGGCTGCGGGTGTGCGCGGTGGACGTCGCCGACATGCGGCGCGTCGCGGACTGGCCCAACGACCGCCAGGCGTTCGGCACGTCCTGGTCCGACTTCGACGCCGCCCGCCGCAGCGCCGTCGGCGAGGCCGTCGAACGCTACTGCGGCAGCCGGCTGCCCGAGGACCGGCTCCGATACGGCAGCCACGCCCAGCTGCGCAGGGACGGCGTGCCCGCGCTCGACCCGCGCCGGCTGCACCTGTACTCGCAGCGGCAGTACCGCAGCGCGGGATTCCCCTTCGCACCCCTGACCGTGGACGCGGAGTGCGCCTGGGTCGAGGGCCGCTCCTGGACGACCGGCGAGCCGGTGTGGGTGCCCGCCTTCCTGGTCGCCCACGGGGAGCACGACCCCGTCGCCTACTCCGACCCGCTGGTGGCGGGCGTGGCCTGCGGCGTGAGCGAGGAACACGCCGTCACCTCGGGACTCGAAGAGGTGATCGAGCGCGACACCACCATGCTGTGGTGGGCCAACGCCGCCCGCCTTCCCCGGCTGCCGGTGACCGACCGGATCCGCGAGCTGGTCGCGGACAGCCAGGACGCCTACGGCATCACCCTGATCCCCCTGGACAACGAGTTCGACGTCCCGGTGCTCGCCGCGGTCGTGCGCGACCGTGCCACCGGGTGGCTGACCATCGGCTTCGCCACCCGCCCCGACCCGCAGGAGGCGGCGGAGAAGGCCCTCGCCGAAGGATTCACGCTGCACCACACCTGCCACTTCCTCGACGACGACAAGGCGCTGGAGGACGGCCGGGCGGAGCTGCCGCACCTGGGCAACCTCAAGCCGTACCGCGCCGACTGGCGCTACCTCGACTCCTACCGGCCGGACTTCAGCGACGTCCGCGACCTGCTGTGCCAGCAGCAGGTCCACCTCGACCCGCGGGCGGGACAGCGGGTCGCACCCTGGGTCCAGGACCTCCCCGCCCGCCCCTGGGACGGACTGCCCGCGCTCCCGCAGCGGAGCCTCGACGCCTACCGCGAACGGGTCGAGGCCCGTGGCTTCGAGGTCATCAGCGTCGACCTGACGACCTGCGACGCCGAAGCGGCGGGGTTCAACGCCGCCCACACGATCGTGCCCGGCCTCGTGTCCAACTTCCCCGCCGGCACACCCATGTGGGGCGACGGCAGGATCAGCCGTGCGGGGGTCCGGCTCGGCTGGCGGTCGCAGCCGCTGCCCGAAGAGGAGTTCAACGTCTTCCCCCTACCCCACGCGTGAGGGATTCCGATGGCTGTCATCGACACACTCGGCCTGCCGAACACCGAAGGCCGCAGGCCCCTGATCGTCGCGCAGGTCGTCGACGCCCTGGGCACCGGGCTCTTCCTCCCGTTCGCCGTCGTGTACTTCCACGCCGCCAAGGGCATCCCCCTGACCACGGTCGGACTGATGCTGTCCGCCGGCGCGCTGCTCTCACTGCCCGCGGGACCCCTCGGGGGCCGGCTGATCGACAGGATCGGGCCGCGGAGCGTGCTGGTCGCGAGCAACCTGGTCCGCGTCCTGACCTTCACCGCCTACGTGTTCACCGACACGCCCTGGCAGCTGGTCGTCCTGGTCACGGCCACCCTGTGGGGCGACAGCCTGTTCCGGCCCGCGGTCTTCGCGCTGGTGGCGCAGGTGGCCGACGACGGGCACCGGGCGCGCTGGTACGCGATGGACCGATCCCTGCGCAACGCAGGGATCGGCGCCGGCGGACTGGTGGGCAGCACACTCGTCGGTTGGGGCGGCACCTCGGGCTACACCGCCGTGGTCGTGCTGAACGCCGTGTCGTTCCTCGTCGCGGCCGGGCTGGTCGCGACCTGGCGCCGGACCGCCGTCCTGCGTCCCGTCGGCGACGGCTCGGCCCCGGTCGCGAAGGACGCTCCGGAGCAGCCGCGCGGCGGGTACCGGGAGGTACTCGCCGACCGGGCGTTCCTCGGTGTCCTGGCCACCGTCTGGGTGTTCGCGCTGTGCGACCTCGCGCTGACCCTGCTGCTGAGCGCCTACGTGATCGAGGCGCGCGGGCTGCCGGCGTGGCAGCCGGGGATGCTGTTCGCGATCAACACCGTCATGGTGGTGCTGGGGCAGACCGCACTGGCCAAGGCGGTCGAGCGGCACCGGCGGCCCGGAGTGCTCCAGGTGGCGGCCGTCCTGTGGATGGTGTCCTTCGTCCTGTTCGCGGCCGTGCCCGGCGACCACGTCGGCCTGGCCTTCGGCGGGCTCGTCCTGGGCATGGTCGTCTTCACGGTCGCGGAGCTGCTCCAGGCCCCGACCAGCAGTGCACTGATCGTGGGGATGGCCGCCGGGCACCTTCGCGGCCGGTACCTGGGGCTGGAGGAGCTGATGTGGAGCCTGGCCCGGGTGCTGGCACCGACGGTGTTCACCTGGCTGCTGGCGCGGGGAGCCGGCCTGCCGTGGCTCGCGCTCGGCCTCTGCTGCCTCGCGGCGCTCGTGGTGCTGCACGCACTCCGCCGGGTGCTGCCCGCCCACGTCCAGCGGGATACCGTCCATGCCTGAACGCGGGGCCGAAGTCCGCAGCCCGGAGGAGTTCCGCGACGTCTACCACCGGGTCTACCGCGAGCCGCCCTACCACGAGGACGCGGCGGCCGCGGACGACTTCGCCCGACAGCTGGCCGGCCACGCGGCACTCCCCGGCTTCTCCGTGACCACCGTCCTCCACGGCGGTGCGCTCGGAGGATTCGCCTACGGGGTGCACCGCGGGGAAGGGTGGTGGCATCCGCGCGCGGCCACCCCGGCGCCCGAGTGGCTGCGCCGACCGCTGTTCTACGTCTACGAGCTGGCGGTCGTCGCGGAGTTGCGCGGCCGCGGGCACGGCCGCGCGCTGCTGGACCTGCTGCTGGCCGACCGCACCGAGCCGTTCGCCGTACTCGCCGCGTCGAGCGGGGCGTCGGCGCGCGAGGCGTACCGGCGGTGGGGCTGGACGAAGGTCGGCGCGCTCACGGGCCCACCGCACGGTGTGGACCTCCTCGCACTCCCCCTGACACCGCTGCGTTGACCGGGGCGCCGTCGCCCGCGCCGGAGCCCCTCCCGCGGCACCGCCCGCCGCCGGGCGCGAGCTGACAGAGGCAGCGGTCAGTTCGACGTCCGGCGCACCTGCGCGTGGAAGGGTGTCCGGTATGCCCATGACTCCCGGGTCGCGCCGGTTCAGCGGCCCTACGGGCACGCTGTTGCTGCACCGTCTCAATGCACAGGGGGAATCGAATGAGTGTCGATGTGCTGGTTTACGATGACCTCGCCCTGTCCCGGCACGCGCTCACGGCATTACTGGAGCAGCCCCCCGACATCACGGTCGTGGGAGCGGCGGACAGCATCTATGCCGCACTTGAGTTCGCCGAACTGAATCGACCCGATGTCGTGCTCGTCAGTTTCGACGGCCGGGACGAGGAAACGGTCGACATCGCAGAGAAGATGGCCATCCTGCCGGGGGTCCGCACGTTGTTGGTCGCCACCGCGTGCGTCCGGCCGGTCGTCCGCAGGGTCTTCACCGGGGAAATCGACGGAATGGTGCGGCGCAGCGTCCCGCCCGAGCGCCTCTTCGAGGCCGTCCACCTGGTGCACCGGGGTGAGCGGGCCTTCGACGCCGAGCTGGCGGTCGCAGCCGTGTCCAACGAGGACTTCCCGCTGACCCCCCGGCAGTCGTCCGTACTCGAACTCCTCGCCGGCGGCGACACGGTGGAGGAGATCGCCGCACGGCTCGCCCTCTCCGAGGGGACGGTGCGCAATTACATCTCGACCATCGTGGTGAAAACGGGTGCACGCAATCGCATCGATGCGCTGCGCATCGCCCGGAACCGCGAATGGATCTGATCCCCCGCGCAGAACGCACGGCGGCGGGTGCACCGTGTTCCGTTGCGGCGCAGGCATCGACTTCCCCTGTCCGGCTCACATCGCAGAAGAATCGTTACGAGGACGGCTCACATGTCCCCTTCCCATAATCCCCCGGGTGGCCGGCTGCCCCGCCAGCTGGCCGACGCCCACGTCGACGCCCTCATCGAACTCGACCCGATCACCGGGACCTTCCTCGGCGTCGCCGGGAGTTCCGACCGGCTCCCCGACTTCTCGCCGGAGGGCCGGGAGGCGGTGGCCGGGCTGGCCCGTACGACCCTGGGGCAGCTCGCCGCGGCGGAGGCCGCCCCCGGCGCCGACGACATCACCGAACGCCGCTGCGCCCGGCTGCTGCGCGAGCGGCTCACCGCCGAACTCGCCGTGGACGAGGCGGGCGAGGGCCTGCGCGCGGTCGCCAACCTCGGCTCGCCGCTGCACCAGGTACGCGACGCCTTCACCCTCACCCCCGTGGACACGGACGAGGACTGGGCGGCGATCGCGCGCCGGCTGCGCGCCCTGCCGGATGCCCTGGCGGGCTACCGGGCCTCCCTGAACGAAGGCCTCACCCGCAAGCTGCCCGCAGCACCGCGTCAGGTCGCGGCCGTCGTCGGTCAGTTGACCGAATGGATCGGAACGGACCGGAGCTGGTTCGCGGAGTTCACCGACCCCGGGCCCGAGCCGCTGCGGGGCGAGCTCACCGCGGCCGCCACGGTCGCCACCGGCGCCGTGGCGGAACTGCGCGACTGGCTCCGCGACAGCTACGCCCCGGCCGTCGAGGGCGCCCCGGACGTCGTCGGCCGGGAACGCTACGTCCGTCTCGCCCGCCACCACAACGGCGCTGACCTCGACCTGGACGAGGCCTACGCCTACGGATGGGCGGAGTTCCACCGACTTCTCGCCGAGATGCGCACCGAGGCCGAAAGGGTCCTGCCGGGCGCCGGCACCCCGTGGGAGGCACTGGCCTGGTGCGACCGGCACGGCGAAGCCGTCGAGGGCGTGGAAGAGACCCGGCAGTGGCTCCAGTCGCTGATGGACGAAACCATCGACACGCTGGACGGCACCCACTTCGAACTCGCCGAGCGGGTACGCCGGGTCGAGTCGCACATCGCCCCGCGGGGCAGCGCCGCCGCCCCCTACTACACCGAGCCGTCGCTGGACTTCTCCCGGCCGGGACGCACCTGGCTGCCCACGATGGGGCAGACCCGCTTCCCCGTCTACGACCTGGTCACCACCTGGTACCACGAGGGCGTACCCGGTCACCACCTCCAGCTGGCCCAGTGGGCGCACGTGGCCGACAGCCTCTCCCGCTACCAGACCACCGTGGCCTGCGTCGGCGCCAACGCCGAGGGCTGGGCGCTGTACGCCGAGCGCCTGATGGACGAGCTGGGCTTCCTGACCGACCCCCAGCGGCGACTGGGCTACCTGGACGCGCAGATGATGCGGGCCGTCCGCGTCGTCATCGACATCGGCATGCACCTGGAGCTGGAGATCCCGAAGGACTCCCCGTTCCACCCGGGCGAGCGCTGGACGCCGGGGCTGGCCCAGGAGTTCCTCGCCCGGCACACCAGCCGCCCGGCCGACTACGTCGAGAGCGAGATCACCCGCTACCTGGGCATGGCCGGCCAGGCCATCGGCTACAAGCTCGGCGAGCGGGTCTGGCTCGCGGGCCGGGAAGCGGCCCGGGCCCGGCACGGCGCGGACTTCGACCTCAAGGCCTGGCACATGGCCGCACTGTCCCAGGGCTCCCTCGGCCTGGACGACCTGCTGGGCGAACTCTCGGCCCTCTGAGCGAAGACGCAGGCGCCGCCGCACCCCACCCCGACCCGCGATCTCCGCAGTCGGAACGGGGCACGGCGGCGCCCTCGCGCCAGATGTCGCGGACCTGCTCTACATGGCCTCTGACCGGCGAAGATGGAGCCCAACAAAGATCGTCTCGCACGTTCCTTGCACAAGCCGCGCTGAGCGCGCTCAAGCTGCAGCTCCGAGCGCATCCTGTCCTCGTGGGTCTCGGCATCGGTCTCTGGTCTGCTGGGCGCCGTCCGGGTCGCGTCGGCGAGGCCGGCCGGCGCTCGCCCTGACCGTGAGTCTCTGAGTGGAACCTCCCCTGTGCTGCTTGTGTGCCGGGCCTCTGGGTGGCTGCTCCTGACACTCGACCGGCCCGGTGTACGAGGCCTTCATCACGGACGGCGAGGACCCGTTCCCCTGGAGACGGCACACCGGCCACGAGGTCCTGCTATGCGACGGGACGCCCATCCACCGGCCAGACCAGGACCTCGTGTCCGTCCGGGTCGATCACCCGCAGAGACCCCGGGATGTCGCGGGGGCCCCGTGGGGTGATCGGCACGTTGTGCTTCTCCACCATGGCCGTGATGCGCGCCGGGTCCGAGGTCTGCACGGTGAACTGCAACGGTCCTGCCGTCGGAGTGTCCAAGGGGCCCGACATCTCCAACAAGGCCAGCCAGGGCGTCACATAGAGCACGGGACCCCTGTCTTGCACGGGAAGCCCGAGCACCTCGCCGTAGAACTTCCGGGTCTCCGCGAGGTTGCGCACATGGATGGCCATACGGGTCACCGCGGCGGCGGTTGCGGCCGGCGGCTCCTGCCGTACGGGGGCCGGAGACCCTCCCCGCTTCACCGCACGATCCACGTACAGCGACTGGCCGTCGTCCAGGGTCAGTGCGAAGCGCGTGACGTCCTGGCTCTTGCTGTCCAGGCTGTACTGCCGCACCCGTGTCACAGCGCGGCCGTCGACGAACCGCTCCGTGCTCCCGTCCTCCGCGAGGGAGCTGAGCCACTGGGCCTGTTGCACCTCAGGGCGGTCCTTCTCGGTCGCGTCCGCGGCAGGGAGCGGTTCGACCAGCGCGGCGGCAGTGCGTGAGAGGCAGGCATCGTCCTGGATCTCCCGCATGAGCGGCGCGATCCAGTCCGTGCCGTGCAGGGCGCCGAGCAGCGCGGCGGTCATCGAGGCGAGCGTGTCGGTGTCGGCACGGTCCAGGAAGGCAGCCCTGAGTAGCCCCATGGTCGGACGTACGGAGGAACGCGCCGCCAGGTAGCAGGCGGCGGCCGCCGAGACGGTTCCCGCGCCGTTGCGCTGCTTGTCGAAGCAGCCGAGTGCCGCAAGGGTCTGAGCGTCGTCGGCAAGGGCAGCCCGCTCCAAGGATGATCGCGCCGTTGCGAGCAGCTCGTCCATCTCCCGAGCGGTGTCGGCCCATGCTGTGTCGAACGAACCACCAGTGGCATCCGTGAAAGCGGCTGACCAGCCCTCAGGGAGGGCCCCGCGCGCGAGGACGGGGTCGCGCCACTGTGGCATGCCGGCCACGGCGAGCACGACGTCCCCATACTCACCGGCGTCCTGCTGGCGGAGCGTGTGTCGGATGGCCAGGGCATAGACCGCCGCGCCGAGCAGCGCGCGCGGATGACCGTGGGTCAGCACTCCGTCGGCGACCACACGTGACATCAGCCGCTCGGGAGAGGAGTCGGTCAGCGTGTGGACGGCGTGGGGCGCGATCCTCATGGCCACACCGTTGGCGCCGGCGTTGAAGTAGGCGCTGACGTTCTTGCGTTGACCTTCCCACGGGCGGGCACCGGCCTGCCAGCTGCGGCACGCGCTGAGCACGGCCCGACCGCCACCGCGCTGGTAGAGCGGCCATGCCGGGAGCTCGACGTCGGTAAGCCAGGTCTGCCAGTCGTCTCCGCGTAGGCAGGCGCGAGCCGTGGCCAGCAGCAGCTGGGTGTCGTCGCTGTACTCGCCCGCTGCGACCGGGTCCCGGTAGCGGGTGTACTGGCTGCCGGCCCAGCGCAGCCACGGGCGGAAGGCGAGAGCCGGGGCTGTGGTCCGCGAGGCATGGCCTCCGACGATGCCGCTGCGCTGCTCCTGCGGCCAGCCCAAGGCATCACCGACGGCCGCCCCGAACAGCAGGCCGCGGGTACGGTTCAACAGGTCTGCCGGCTTCTGTCCGGTCACCGGGCCATCCCATCACTCTGCGGCGGCACCCAGACGGCCTCGGTGAGGGGAGGCCCGTTGCGCACGCGGCTGCTCAGTCGGTTCTTATCAAACAGCACCGGCTCCACGAGCCAGGTCAAAGGCGGTACTTCTGCTTTGAGGACGCGGAGCCGCGCCAGCTCGTTGGTCACCGCCTCGTGGCTGGGCATAACGACGGCCAGTACGTGCTTGAGCTCAATCGGGCCTGGTACCAGCACCTCCGCCTGCAAGTTGGTGGCGGCCCCCTGGAGGTGGCCCGCTCCACGCGGCCAGTTGTCGCTCGTCGTGGCGAAGAGTTCCAGCAGCGCTTCGGGGCCAGGGCGCAGCCGCGCGCCGTTCTGCTTCGCCGCGTTGCAAGGCGCGAAGAGCGTGCCTTCGCGCAGGGCCAGCTCCACGTCCAGGAACAGGCAGATCCAGTCCGGGTAGTTCTGGTGGTCGGGCTTCTGCCGAGCCTGTGCCAGGTAGTAGCCGTTGGGGAACTGGAAGGTGCAGCAGACCTTGTCGGGCTGTTGGTCGAACCGCTCACGATCGGTGGGGGTGAACTGCTCGGGTGCCGTTTCCGCGAGGTCCTTGCTGCTGCGGATCGCCCCGTCGCGCAGAATGTGCGGGAAGCTACGGGCAGGCGTGAAGTGAGCGAGCCGGGTGGCTCTGCTCCGTCGCAGCGCTTCGGCCAGGGTGAGGCCGCTGGTACGGGTCACGGCTGCACCTCCGCGCAGAGGCCGTCGCCTCCGGGTAGCAGGTGCGTTTTCGTTCCGCTGTAGGTGATGACAAGGTCCGACTTGGCGCGAGTGATGCCGACGTAGAGGAGCTTCGATTCCCGCTCGTCAGCATCGTCCACGCCCAGGGCCTTGACCACCTCGGGGAGGGGCACGGTGTCCCCGGAGCAGAAGGGCATCAGGACCGTGTCGAACTCGAGGCCCTTCGCTGAGTGGTACGTGGTGCAGTACACCCCCGGCGCGTAGTCCCAGCGAAACTTCTGGTCCTTCTCGATCCGCCGGACCGTCAGGCCCGCGCACGCCTCGTCCACATCGGCCCAGGTGCGGCCGAGTACGGCGACCGTCCCCACCTGGCCCAGCTGCTGGGCGGTCGACCGGATCACCGATACCTCCTGTGCGCGGTCGACGCACGCGACAAGTGTGGGCAGCGAACCCTTGGAGCGGGGCGCGACCGGTGGTACGAGCTCGTCGGTGCGGCCGAAGAAGGGCAACTCGCTCAGGGCGATGGCGAACTCGGCGATGGCGGTCGAATTGCGATAGTTGTCCTTGAACGTTTCGACGCGGGCCACCTTAAGGCCGCAGGCCCGCCAGGACATCCCCTGCCCGTAGATCTGCTGGGCGTAGTCGCCGAAGAAGGTTACGGAGCCCTCGGGGTCGACGACCTCCGCGAGCGACCGGATCTCCTCCGGGGAGAGGTCCTGGCCTTCGTCGATGATCACGTGCCGGTACATTCGCGGCCCGTCGTCCGCGGCCTGGTGGTCGCGCACGGAGGCGGCCATGTCGTGCCAGTCGTACGAGTGACCCGCTGCCGCCCGCTGCAGCCGGTACTCCTGCGCGATCTCCCAGACGATCTTGCGCAGCGAGACGCCGAGGGGCGTCCGGCGGCCCAGCCGGTCAACGGCCTCGTACGCCTCCCAGGTGCGCAGGCCCATGCCGGAGATCCAGGCGATCTCGTCTTCGAACCATCCGGGATCCCTCTCGAAGAACTTGTGCGGCCTGTAATTCGAAGCCACAGCCTTGAGCGCGGACCGGATCAGCCGCCGACGAACGGACGACGAGGCAATCGCCCGGCCCTTCATCGCACCGTGGTGGTGCAAGAAGCCGCGGGCGAACCGGCCGTAGGTGCGGATGTCGAGCCGGTCGGTTTCGCTGGAGAAGTGTTTGAGGTAGGAGACGAGAGCGTTGTTGTAGGTTACGAGCAAAGTTCTGCCGGATCCCGACACGCCTGGATCCGACAAGTACAGCGCCCGTAGCATGGCCATCACGGTCTTGCCGGTTCCCGCCGTGCCGAGAACCACGTGATGGCCGGCCGCGGGCAGGTACGCCACGTCCGACTGCCGTCCCACCGGCTCCGGAAGCCCCATCCCCCACCCCTTCAATTCGAGACACCGTCAGTGTCTCTGTGAAGGATGCCTGTTCTGCCCGGATGATCTAGATGCTTTTACGCCAAGGACCCCGCCCGAGTCGGGCGGGGTCCGGAATCCGCGACCCTTAGATGTCGCGGAAGGTCTCGATCTGGGCGCCGACCGAGTTGAGGCGCTCGGCGAGGTCCTCGTAACCGCGGTTGATGACGTACACGTTGCGCAGGACGGAGGTGCCCTCCGCCGCCATCATCGCCAGCAGGACGACCACCGCCGGGCGCAGGGCCGGCGGGCACATCATCTCCGCGGCGCGCCAGCGGGTGGGGCCCTCGACCAGGACGCGGTGGGGGTCCAGCAGCTGGAGGCGACCGCCGAGGCGGTTGAGGTCCGTCAGGTAGATCGCCCGGTTGTCGTACACCCAGTCGTGGATCAGGGTCTTGCCCTGGGCGGTGGCCGCGATGGCCGCGAAGAACGGGACGTTGTCGATGTTCAGCCCGGGGAACGGCATCGGGTGGATCTTGTCGATGGGAGCTTCGAGCTTCGACGGGCGGACCGTCAGGTCGACCAGGCGCGTACGGCCGTTGTCGGCGGTGTACTCGGGCGAGCGGTCGTGGTCCAGGCCCATCTCCTCCAGGACCGCGAGCTCGATCTCCATGAACTCGATCGGGACCCGGCGGATCGTCAGCTCCGACTCGGTGACGACGGCGGCGGCGACCAGGCTCATCGCCTCGACCGGGTCCTCCGAGGGGGAGTAGTCGACGTCGACGTCGATGTTCGGGACGCCGTGGACCGTCAGGGTCGTGGTGCCGACGCCCTCGACGCGGACGCCCAGCGCCTCCAGGAAGAAGCACAGGTCCTGGACCATGTAGTTGGAGGAGGCGTTGCGGATGACCGTGACGCCGTCGTGCCGGGCGGCGGCCAGCAGCGCGTTCTCGGTGACCGTGTCCCCGCGCTCGGTCAGCACGATCGGGCGGCCGGGGCTGACGCCCGGCTCGACCTTGGCGTGGTAGATGCCCTCGGTGGCGGTGATGTCCAGGCCGAAGCGGCGCAGGGCGATCATGTGCGGCTCGATGGTGCGGGTACCGAGGTCGCAGCCGCCGGCGTAGGGCAGGCGGAACTGGTCCATCCGGTGGAGCAGGGGGCCCAGGAACATGATGATGCTCCGGGTCCGGACGGCCGCCTCCGCGTCGATGGCGTCCATGTCGAGCTCGGCCGGCGGGACGAGTTCCAGGTCCACGCCGTCGTTGATCCAGCGGGTGCGGACGCCGATGGAGTTCAAGACCTCCAGGAGGCGGTAGACCTCCTCGATCCGGGCGACCCGGCGCAGGACCGTGCGGCCCTTGTTCAGCAGGGAGGCGCACAGCAGGGCCACGCACGCGTTCTTGCTCGTCTTGACGTCGATGGCGCCGGACAGCCGGCGGCCTCCGACCACGCGCAGGTGCATGGGTCCGGAGTAACCCAGGGAGACGATCTCGCTGTCGAGCGCCTCGCCGATGCGGGCGATCATTTCAAGGCTGATGTTCTGGTTGCCGCGCTCGATGCGGTTCACGGCGCTCTGGCTGGTGCCCAGGGCGTCCGCGAGCTGACTCTGTGTCCAGCCCCGGTGCTGCCGGGCGTCACGGATGAGCTTGCCGATGCGTACGAGGTAATCGTCTGCCATGGGTGCACCGTATCTCAGATATGAGATGAGTCATGCGTCGGGTGGTGCGTGGGAGTGTCACCGACCGTCAATTCACCCGGATCGCAGGGCCGATCGGGTGGCGTCGCACACGGCTCGCGAACCGGGTCGGGTGCGGGCGAGCTCGGCCTTTCGTTGCAGATACGGGCAAATGGGTGAAGTGTGCTCGCCCCCCCCGGGTCG
This sequence comes from Streptomyces sp. NPDC059851, assembly GCF_042732005.1. Lineage (NCBI taxonomy): Bacteria > Bacillati > Actinomycetota > Actinomycetes > Kitasatosporales > Streptomycetaceae > Streptomyces > Streptomyces sp. NPDC059851. The sequence goes on from NZ_JBHWJJ010000015.1 coordinate 83,480, forward strand.
GTCACGGGCTCGTCCGTCGCGGCCCCGGCGCACGGCCTCGGCCGTCCTCCGGTGCGGGAACCGGCTCCGGCGGTCGCGGCGGTGTGCGGGGACGGAGCGGCGGGGCGCCGAACCGCCCTCCGTGCGGGGGGAGATGGCGACGGGGGCGGCGGCGTACCCCCGTGGGGCGCCCTGGCACGGTGCCTCCGGTCGCCTCCGGTCGACGCCGGTCGACGCCGTGCCCGACGCGTGGGCTCAGCCGGCTGCCAGGAACCCCGCCACGGCCGAGGTGAAGGCGGCGGGGTCGTCGCGCCAGGGGAAGTGGCCGGCCCCGGGCCGGACGGTGAGCCGGGCGTCCTTGAAGAGGCCGGCGTACTCCGTCATGACCGGGAGCGGGCCCTGCAGGTCGAGCCCGCCGGCGAGGACGAGTACCGGCGGCTCGAAGAGGCCCAGCGAGGCCCGCAGTGCGACCGGGTCGTACGCGCCCTCGCCGCCGAAGGCGGCTGCCGCCTCCTGGTTCTTCCGGCTCTCGCCGTCGGCGGCGAACGTCCGGGTCGCCTCGTCCCAGCAGCCGTGGAAGAAGGGTTCGACCGCCGGCCAGTCGTCGGCTCCGGCCCCGCCCGCGACGACGCGCTCCAGCGCTGCGAAGGCGGTCGGGAACCAGGGCTCGTCCCGGCGCAGTCGCGCGGCGGTCAGCCGCTGCTCGCTGCTGACGGTGATGCCGGTGGCGGCGACGCTGGGCGTGATCAGGGCGAGCTTGCCGGTGTGTTGCGGGTACCGGGCCGCGTAGAGCACGGCCAGGTTCGCGCCGGCGCTGTGCGCGAGCAGGTCCATCCGGTCCGGGCCGAGGTGGCGGCGCAGCGCCTCCACGTCCTCGACCTGCCGGTCGCAGCGGTAGGTCGCAGGGTCCTCGGGCACGGCCGAGGTGCCCGTACCCCGCGGGTCGAGGAGGATCAGGCGGCGGTGTGCGGCCAGGCCGCCGAGGTCACCGAGGTAGGCGGAGTCCAGCATCGGCCCGCCGGGCAGGCAGACCAGGTCCGGGCCGGCCGGGTCCGGTCCGGTGAGGACGTGGTAGCCGAGCCGGGTGCCGTCGTACGAGAGGAAGGTGGGCATGGGGGCGACGCTCGCAGCCCCGCCCCGCCCGGGCAACCGGGTTTCCGCCCGTCAGGCTGCCCGTTCGGCTGCGCGTCGGTCCCGCCCTTCCGGATGCTCGGTCCCGCCTCAGCACTGCCGCGCGCGGTCGCCGGGGCCGGCGACCGCCGGCCCGAAGCCGGCCGGCAGGTCCGCGACGGCGAGGGCGGCGGCTCGGTGCGCGCTGTCCACGATGCCGGTCACGGTACCCGTGGCGCGCGAGCGGATCTGGAACAGCCCGCCGGACAGGGGGGTGAGGGAGGTGAGCGCCAGGACGAACGGGTGCTGCGTGCAGCTGCTGAAACTCAGCGTGAAGTGGCTGGTCACGGGGTAGAGCCGGCGCAGCAGCGGCTCGGCGCGGACGGCCTCCAGGAGCGGCGCGATCCCCGGGTACCGACCACCCGGTCCGCGCAGCGCCGCGCAGTCGGAGTACCACTTCCACGCCAGCGTCACCGCCTCCCACCGCGCCCCGACGGCGGCGGCCGCCCCCCGGTGCCGGGCCCCGGCCACGTCGGGGAGGGCGGGCCGTGGCGGGAGGGGGCCGTGTCCCCCGGGGGTGGCGTCGGTCGCGTGCACCGGATTTCTTCCAGGAGGCCCCCGTCTTCGGGCGGGGGAGGAACGGATCCCACGGCCGGGCGCAGGACCCGCCCCGGCCGGGCGCAGCGTACGCCGGCAGGGCCGGCAGGGCCGGCAGGGCCGGCAGGGCCGGCAGGGCGCGTCGGAGTGCGGCGTGTGTCACTGTCCTTTCGAGTGAGTCAGGTGTGCTGTCTCGTGAGGTTGGGGCCGCTAAGCGGAACTGGTGGTGCTGGTCGGCAGGGCCTGCTGATAGAGCGCCGCCAACACACCGTGCAGGGGCTGGTCCTCTGCATCTTCCTCGGCCTCGTCGACGAGTTTGGCGAGGGCCTCGCCGAGTTCTCGTGCCTTCGCGGGGCTGAGACGCAGGTGGCGCAGTGTCAGGTGGGTCTCGGCGGGAGAGCGGTCGAGCTCCTGGGCGAACGCGGCGAGCATCGCGGCGGTGCCTGCCGCTTGGGGTTCGGCGACGACCATGTGGCGGGCCGTGCGCTGGTAGTACTGCTCGGTGCCGCCGCGGACCTGGCGGGTCTCGGCGATGTGGACCAGCCCGGCTTCGCGGAGCACTTTGAGGTGGTGGGCCACGTTGCCCTTCTTCGCGTCGAGCTGCGCCGCAAGCTGGCTGGTGGTAGCAGGCCGGTGGCCCAGGGCGAAGAGCAACCGCTGACGCAACGGGTGGGCGAGTGCCGCGAACTGCTCAGGCGCACCGATCCCCAGGACGTCCTCAGGGGGTGGCAGATAGGGAGGCTGATCACGCATACCAAAGTGTCTAAACTCTTTGACGCTTTTGCAATGGTGGTGCTCTACTCCCTGCCATGACGACTTCGACGAAGTTTCCGCCGGCCCCTGTCATCGACGAGACCGCCCGGCTGCTGACCGAAAACTACGTTTTCCCCGAGATAGCCGAGCAGCTCGCCGGCCTGCTGCAACGACGCCTCACCGAAGGCGCCTACGACGTCGACGATGTCGAGGAGCTCGCCCGGCTGGTCACCGCGGACCTGCAGTCCCTCAACGGCGACCGACACCTGAGACTGAAGCACCACGCCGACCCGGTCTCCCCGAAGAAGGGGGCGGCCACCCTGGACGCCATGCGCCGGGACTTCGACACCTCGCTGGGCGGTGCTCCCCGGGTGGAGTTGCTCGACGGAGGGGTCGCCGTGGTGGAGCTGGCACCGATGCTGTTTCCGCTGGAGTGGGCCGCCGAACCGCTGAGCGCCGCGCTCACCCTGGCCTCCCGCGCCCAGGCGCTGATCGTGGACCTTCGCGCCAACCGGGGCGGCGACCCGGACACGGTCGCCTTCGTCTGCAGCTACCTGCTCGACGAGCGCACCCACCTCAACACCATGCACTGGCGCAGCGGCGAGCGCAGCGAGCAGTCCTGGAGCCTGCCGCACGTTCCCGGCGCGCGCTTCGGCGGCAGCAAACCGCTGTATGTGCTGTCCAGCGACAGCACCTTCTCCGCCGCTGAAGAGCTGGCGTACGACCTCCAGCAGCTCGGCCGCGCCCTAGTGGTCGGCGAGCCCACCCGCGGCGGCGCACATCCATGCCAGGGCTGGACCGTGCACCCACACCTGGAAGCCACCGTCCCCGTCGGCCGCGCCATCAACCCCGTCTCCAGCACGAACTGGGAGGGCACCGGCGTGCAGCCGGACATCCCCTGCGCTGCTGCTGACTCCCTCGACCGCGCTCACGCGCTGGCCCTCGCCCAACTGACAGGCTGACCCGGTCCAGCTCATCGACGGCCCTGCGCGCAGCGCCTCCTCCTACCCACGTCGGCGGCTGACTTCGGCGGCGGAGGCCCCCGGTCTCCGGCGCCCCCGCGTGCTCACCCCCGCACGACTAGGTTCACTGTCATAGAAGCCGAACGGGCTGGGTTCGCTGTCAAACGCCTGGATTGGACGACAAGGGACAGTCACGCCGCGCATGACCAGGGCGCGGCGATGCACTAGAGTTATCTCGACATCGAGATATCTGCCGAAGGCGTACCGCAGCCGCCCCCGCTGGTAAGGACTACCTAACTTAGCCTTACCTTAGCGGATTGGCCACAGGGCGTGGCGGCAGGATTGCGGTTACACGCGCGAATCATGCATGAAGGAGACTGTCGTGTCGGCGAACAGCTTCGACGCCCGCAGCACGCTGCAGGTGGGCGACGAGTCGTACGAGATCTTCCGGTTGGACAAGGTCGAGGGCTCCGCCCGCCTCCCGTACAGCCTGAAGGTGCTGCTGGAGAACCTGCTCCGCACCGAGGACGGCGCGAACATCACCGCCGACCACATCCGGGCCCTCGGCGGCTGGGACTCGCAGGCCCAGCCGAGCCAGGAGATCCAGTTCACGCCGGCGCGCGTGATCATGCAGGACTTCACCGGCGTCCCCTGTGTCGTGGACCTCGCCACCATGCGTGAGGCCGTGAAGGAGCTCGGCGGCGACCCGTCCAAGATCAACCCGCTGGCCCCGGCCGAGCTGGTCATCGACCACTCCGTCATCGCCGACAAGTTCGGCACGCCGGACGCGTTCACCCAGAACGTCGAGCTGGAGTACGGCCGCAACAAGGAGCGCTACCAGTTCCTGCGCTGGGGCCAGACCGCCTTCGACGAGTTCAAGGTCGTCCCCCCGGGCACCGGCATCGTCCACCAGGTGAACATCGAGCACCTGGCCCGCACGGTCATGGTCCGGGGCGGCCAGGCCTACCCCGACACCCTCGTCGGCACCGACTCGCACACCACCATGGTCAACGGCCTCGGCGTCCTCGGCTGGGGCGTCGGCGGCATCGAGGCCGAGGCCGCCATGCTCGGCCAGCCGGTCTCCATGCTGATCCCGCGCGTCGTCGGCTTCAAGCTGACCGGCGAGCTGCCGACCGGCACCACCGCCACCGACCTGGTGCTGACGATCACCGAGATGCTGCGCAAGCACGGCGTCGTCGGCAAGTTCGTCGAGTTCTACGGTGAGGGCGTCGCCGCCACCTCCCTCGCGAACCGCGCCACCATCGGCAACATGTCGCCGGAGTTCGGCTCCACCGCCGCGATCTTCCCGATCGACGGCGAGACCCTGAAGTACCTCAAGCTCACCGGCCGCTCCGAGCAGCAGGTCGCGCTGGTCGAGGCGTACGCCAAGGAGCAGGGCCTCTGGCTGGACCCGGCCGCCGAGCCGGACTTCTCCGAGAAGCTGGAGCTCGACCTGTCCACGGTCGTCCCCTCCATCGCCGGCCCGAAGCGCCCGCAGGACCGCATCGTCCTGGCCCAGGCCGCCGAGCAGTTCGCCCAGGACGTCCGCAACTACGTCGACGAGGTCGACGAGGCGGGCAAGGAGTCCTTCCCGGCCTCCGACGCCCCGGCCATCTCGGCCGGCGCCCCGTCGAAGCCGACCCTGGTCACCCTGGCCGACGGCTCCTCCTTCGAGATCGACCACGGCGCCGTCACCGTCGCCGCGATCACCTCCTGCACCAACACCTCGAACCCCTACGTCATGGTCGCCGCGGCGCTCGTGGCCAAGAAGGCGGTCGAGAAGGGCCTGGCCCGCAAGCCGTGGGTCAAGACCACCCTGGCCCCGGGCTCGAAGGTCGTCACCGACTACTTCGACAAGGCCGGCCTGACGCCGTACCTCGACAAGATGGGCTTCAACCTCGTCGGGTACGGCTGCACCACCTGCATCGGCAACTCCGGTCCGCTGGACGAGGAGATCTCGAAGGCGATCAACGAGCACGACCTCGCGGTCACCTCGGTCCTCTCGGGCAACCGCAACTTCGAGGGCCGCATCAACCCCGACGTCAAGATGAACTACCTGGCCTCCCCGCCGCTGGTCGTCGCGTACGCCATCGCGGGCTCCATGAAGGTGGACATCACCAAGGACGCCATCGGCACCGACACCGAGGGCAACCCGGTCTTCCTCAAGGACATCTGGCCGACCGAGGCCGAGGTCAACGACGTCGTGGCGAACGCCATCGGCGAGGACATGTTCTCCAAGTCCTACCAGGACGTCTTCGCGGGCGACGCCCAGTGGCAGGCGCTGCCGATCCCGACCGGCAACACCTTCGAGTGGGACCCGCAGTCCACCTACGTCCGCAAGCCCCCGTACTTCGAGGGCATGACCATGGAGACCACCCCGGTCTCCGACATCGCCGGCGCCCGCGTGCTGGCGAAGCTGGGCGACTCGGTCACCACCGACCACATCTCCCCGGCCGGTGCGATCAAGGCCGACACCCCGGCCGGCAAGTACCTCACCGAGCACGGCGTCGAGCGCCGCGACTTCAACTCGTACGGTTCCCGCCGCGGCAACCACGAGGTCATGATCCGCGGTACGTTCGCCAACATCCGCCTGCGCAACCAGATCGCGCCGGGCACCGAGGGCGGCTTCACCCGCGACTTCACCGTCGAGGGCGGCCCGGTCTCCTTCATCTACGACGCCTCCCAGAACTACCAGGCCGCCGGCATCCCGCTGGTGATCCTGGCGGGCAAGGAGTACGGCTCCGGCTCCTCCCGCGACTGGGCCGCCAAGGGCACCGCGCTGCTCGGCGTCAAGGCCGTCATCGCCGAGTCCTACGAGCGCATCCACCGCTCGAACCTGATCGGCATGGGCGTCCTGCCGCTGCAGTTCCCGGAGGGCGCCTCGGCCTCCTCCCTGGGCCTGACCGGCGAGGAGACCTTCGCCATCACCGGCGTGGAGGAGCTGAACGACGGCACCACCCCGCGCACGGTGAAGGTCACCACCGACTCCGGCGTGGAGTTCGACGCGGTCGTCCGCATCGACACCCCCGGTGAGGCGGACTACTACCGCAACGGCGGCATCATGCAGTACGTGCTCCGCAACCTGATCCGCGGCTGACCGCAGCCGTAGATCCGGGCTCCACCGAAGGGCCGTATCCCCGTCACGGGGGTACGGCCCTTCGGCCGTCCGGGGGCAGGGCCAGGTTTCGGCGAGGTCTCAACTCGGAAAAGCTGGCAGACATGGCTGCGCATGATCTTGCTCACACGAACGGGAGTGGACTATACCTGTGCGCGTCCGGCTCGCCGCTACCGTGCGGCTCCGGACGGGGGGATGGGCGGGGAGCTGCGGCGGCGTCCGCGCGTACCACAACCGCCTTGATTCCCGGCCTCCTTCACACTTCGGACGAAGGCGAGGACAAGAGCATGGGATCCACTGGCGAGGGCGTGGGCCGCCGAGATCTGATCAAGCGCTCGGCCGCACTCGGACTGGTCTCGGCACCGGCGATGGGCTTCCTGTCCGGCTGCGCCTCCGGCGGCGACGCCTCCGCGAACGGCCCCGTCAAAGGGCCCGTCACCAAGGAGAACCCTTTCGGCGTAGCCAAGGGCGGCAAACTCGACGTCGTCATCTTCAAGGGCGGCTTCGGTGACGACTACGCGAAGTCCTGGGAGGCCGCCTTCGACAAGAAGTGGGGCACCACCAGTTCCCACCTGGGCACCCAGGAGATCGCCGCCAAGCTCCAACCCCGCTTCAACGGCGGCAACCCGCCCGACGTCGTCGACGACGCCGGCGCCCAGCAGATCAAGATCGACGTACTGGCCAAGGGCGGCCAGCTCACCGACCTCACCCAACTCCTCGACGCACCCTCCCTCGACGACCCGAACCGCAGGATCCGCGACGTCCTGATCCCCGGCACCATCGAACAGGGCACCCAGGGCGGCAAGTTCGTCGCCCTCTACTACGTCTACACGGTCTTCGGGTTCTGGTACTCCGGCAAGCTGTTCAAGGAGAAGGGCTGGACCGAGCCGAAGACCTGGGACCAGTTCCTGGACGTCTGCACCAAGGCCAGGGACGCAGGCATCGGCGGCCTCGCCCACCAGGGCAAGTACCCGTACTACATCAACGTCGTCATCATGGACCTGATCGCCAAGAAGGGCGGACTGGAGGCCATGAAGGCCATCGACAACCTGGAGCCGGGCGCCTTCGCGGGCAACCCGGCCGCCCTGGCCGCCGTCGAGGCGGTCTACGAGGTCGTCGAGAAGGGCCTGCTCATGGCGGGCACCAACGGGCTCACCCACACCGAGTCCCAGACCGCCTGGAACCAGTACAGGGCGGCCTTCATCCCCTCCGGCTCCTGGCTGGAGAACGAGCAGCTCAAGCAGACCCCCGCGGACTTCGACATGAAGTTCCTGCCCGTGCCGGTCCTCGCCGACAGCAAGCTCCCGTTCGAGGCCATCCGGGCCGGCGCGGGCGAGCCCTTCATCGTCCCCGAAAAGGCCGCCAACAAGGCCGGGGGCCTGGAGTTCCTGCGCTCGATGCTGTCACGCGAATGGTCCACCCTCTTCGCCCAGCAGGCCAACTCCCTCACCGTCGTCAAGGACGGCGTCGACCCGGGGGTCACGCTGCGGCCGGGCACCCGGTCGGCCGTGGCGGCCGTCAAGGCGGCCGGACCGAACACCTTCAACTACATGTACCCCGACTGGTACAGCGAAATGGACACCGAGATCCAGAACGCGTCCAATGAGCTGATGGCCAAGCGGATCCAGCCAAAGGAATGGATCAAGCGGGCCCAGGCTGCGGTAGACAAGGCCGCCAAGGACCCGAACGCGAAGAACAACCGCCGCAGCTGACGCCACCGACGGATGGACGGACGGACACCATGAGCCACGTAGCCAAGGGGAGGGGGCGGGCCGGTTTCCTCACCGGCTTCCTCTTCCTGCCGCTCGCGCTGTACCTGACCTTCGTCATCTGGCCGTACGTCCAGACCTTCGGCTACTCCTTCACCGACTGGTCGGGCCAGTCGCCCACCTTCGGCTTCGTTGGCTGGGACAACTACACGACCCTGCTGAAGGACCAGGTCTTCCTCGGCGCCCTCTGGCACAACCTGTTGCTCCTGGTGTTCGTCCCGGCCCTCACCATCCTGCTGGCCCTCTTCTTCGCCTTCATGGTGAACGCGGGAGGGCGCAGCGGGGCCGGGGGAGTGCGGGGCGTGCGCGGCTCGTCCGTGTACAAGATCGTCTACTTCTTCCCGCAGGTGCTCTCCCTCGCCATCCTCGCCGTCCTCTTCGGCGCGGTGTACCGCAGCGACGGGGGCGGCCTGCTCAACGGCTTGCTGACCGGGCTGGGCCTGGTCGACCCGGCCCACCCCGTCGAATGGCTCAACGAGCCGGACCTGGTGCTGTGGTGCCTGCTGTCCGTGGTGGTCTGGCACGGGGTCGGGTTCTACCTCGTCCTCTTCTCGGCGGCCATGCAGTCCGTACCCAGGGACATCTACGAGGCCGCCCTGCTCGACGGCGCGGGGCGCGCCCAGACCTTCCTCAAGGTCACGCTGCCCCTGCTGTGGGACTCCGTGCAGACCTCCGCCGTCTACCTCGGCATCGCCGCCATGGACATGTTCGTGCTGGTCTCGACGATGACTTCCGGACAGTTCGGCGGCGGACCCGACCACCACAGCGAGGTCATGGCCACGGTGCTGATGCGCAACTTCCTGTACTTCGGCAAGAGCGGCTACGCCTGCGCCATGGGCGTGGTGATGCTCCTGCTGACCCTGATCCTCTCCGTCGTCACGCTGCGCGCGACCCGCCGCGAGCGCATCGAGTTCTGAGCGGGAGACCACGATGACCACTGTGATCAAGGCGCCCGGAGAGCGCTCGGACGAGCGGGCCGGCGGAGCCGGCCCGGCGCAGGGATCCGGCGGCGGCTCCGACGGCACGGCGCTGAACGTCTTCTCGCACGGGTTCCTGGCCGTCTGGGCGGTACTGATCGTCCTGCCGCTGGTCTGGCTGGCGCTCGGCTCGTTCAAGACCGACTCCGAGATCGGCGGGTCGGCCCTGAGCTGGCCCTCCAACTGGCACCTCGACGCGTTCTCCCGGGCCTGGGACAAGGGCATCGGCGACTACTTCGCCCACACCCTGATCGTGATGGCGTTCTCGGTGCCGCTGACCATGCTGCTCGGCTCCATGGCCGCGTACGTCCTGGCCCGCTACCCCTTCCCGGGCAACCGGGTGATCTACTACTTCTTCGTCAGCGGGGCCATGTTCCCCGTCTTCCTGGCGCTCGTCCCGCTCTTCTTCATGGTCAAGCGCCTCGACATGCTCAACACCTACCAGGGCCTGATCCTGGTCTACGTCGCCTACTCGATGCCGTTCACGGTCTTCTTCATGCACTCCTTCTTCCGCACGCTGCCGACGGCCGTGCACGAGGCGGCGGTGATCGACGGGGCCTCCGACGCCCGGATCTTCTTCCAGGTGATGCTGCCGATGGCCAAACCGGGCCTGATCAGCGTCGGCATCTTCAACGTCCTGGGGCAGTGGAACCAGTACATCCTGCCGTCCGTGCTGATGCAGCCGCAGACCGGGTCCGATCCCGAGCGCTACATGCTCACCCAGGGCCTGATCCAGCTCCAGTACCAGATGGGGTACGAGACCGACCTGCCGGTGCTCTTCGCCGGTGTGACCATCGCCATGGTCCCGATGTTGGTGGTGTACCTGTCCTTCCAGCGCCAGATCCAGGCCGGCCTGACCTCCGCGACCCTGAAGTAGCGCGCGCCCGTCACAGCACGATCTAGAAGGATGTCTCTCATACTTATGACCGATAAGGGCAGATTCGTGCTGTGTCCGCCTCTTGACGTGTGGATGCCCAAGAGCTCGACTTAGGGTTCACAAGTTGGAGAGACGCCGGCGTCTCGGAGACTCCAGTCCGCGATCGCCGGCCGGGGGGCGACGGCCGGCCGTCGCTTATGGGCAGGAGTGGATGAGTCGTGCAGACTCCCGGATCGCAGTCTTCACTGCACCGTGCGAATCTCGAGCGGGTCGTGCGGGCGGTGCGGCTCGCGGGTTCGCTGACCCAGGCGGAGATCGCCCGGTCCACCGGACTGTCGGCGGCCACGGTCTCCAACATCGTCCGCGAACTCAAGGACGGTGGGACGGTCGAGGTCCAGGACACCTCGTCCGGCGGCCGTCGGGCGCGCAGCGTCTCCCTCAGCGGCGACGCGGGCATCGTGATCGGAGTGGACTTCGGCCACACCCACCTGCGGGTGGCGGTGGGCAACCTGGCCCACCAGGTGCTCGCCGAGGAGTCGGCCCCGATGGACGTGGACGCCTCCTGGGCCGACGGCTTCGACCGGGCGGAAGTGCTGGTCGGGCAGCTGATCGCGGGCATCGGCGTGGGCCTGGAGAAGGTCATCGGCGTGGGCCTGGGCGTCCCCGGCCCGATCGACGTGGAGTCCGGGACCCTCGGCTCCACCGCGATCCTGCCGGGCTGGGCCGGGATCAACCCGCGCCAGGAGCTGTCGCAGCGCCTCGGGGTGCCCGTGTACGTCGACAACGACGCCAACCTCGGCGCCCTCGGCGAGCTGGTGTGGGGGAGCGGCCGCGGGGTCAAGGACCTGGCGTACATCAAGGTGGCGAGCGGTGTCGGCGCCGGCCTGGTGATAAACGGGCAGATCTACCGTGGCCCCGGCGGCACGGCCGGGGAGATCGGGCACATCACGCTGGACGAGTCCGGGCCGGTCTGCCGCTGCGGCAACCGCGGCTGCCTGGAGACCTTCGCCGCGGCCCGCTACGTCCTGCCGCTGCTCCAGGGCACGCACGGGCCGGAACTCACCATGGAGCGGGTCGTGGAGCTGGCCCGTGAGGGCGACCCCGGATGCCGCAGGGTCATCGCCGACGTGGGCCGCCATGTGGGTAGTGGTGTCGCGAACCTCTGCAACGTCCTGAACCCGAGCCGGGTGGTGCTCGGCGGTTCGCTGGCCGAGGCCGGGGAGCTGGTCCTGGCCCCCATACGCGAGTCCGTGGGGCGGTACGCGATCCCCAGCGCTGCACGCCAACTCTCCGTCCTGACCGGCTCGTTGGGCAGCCGTGCGGAGGTGCTGGGGGCGCTCGCGCTGGTGCTCAGCGAAATGGGCGATTCAACCCTTCTGGCCGATTCGCAGTCGCCGAAGCTCTTGCCTTCAGTTAGATAACGGATGGCACCGTTGTCATCTCGTTAAGGATTCACTCCTTGACGACAAACTTGCGGCCGAGGTTGACTCCTCCCACCTCGGCCGCACCGTCGCGGCCTCGTCAGGGAGGTTCAGGAAATGAACACGCGTATGCGTAGAGCCGCCGTAGTCGTCGCCACCGGCGCCATGGCCGTGTCCCTCGCCGCCTGTGGCAGCGCCAAGGAGGCCGGTGAGAAGCCGAAGGAGTCCGGCACCTCCGCCGCCGCCGCTGGCGGTGCGATCAAGGTCGGTCTGCTCCTGCCCGAGAACCAGACCGCGCGCTACGAGAAGTTCGACAAGCCGCTCATCGAGAAGAAGGTCGCCGAGCTCACCGGTGGCAAGGGCACGGTGGTCTACGCCAACGCCAAGCAGGACGCGACCACGCAGAACTCCCAGGTCGACACGATGATCACCAACAAGGTGAACGTCCTGATCGTCGACGCGGTCGACTCCAAGGCCATCGCCGGCTCGATCAAGAAGGCCAAGGAGGCCGGCATCCCGGTCGTCTCCTACGACCGCCTCGCCGAGGGCCCGATCGACGCCTACACCTCCTTCGACAACGAAGAGGTCGGCAAGGTCCAGGGCAAGGCCCTGCTGGAGGCCCTGGGCGACAAGGCCAAGGACGGCGACATCGTGATGATGAACGGGTCGGTCACCGACCCGAACGCCGCCCTCTTCAAGAAGGGCGCCCACTCCGTCCTCGACGGCAAGGTGAACATCGGCAAGGAGTACGACACCAAGGAGTGGAAGCCGGAGAACGCCAACACCAACATGGCGGGCGCGATCTCCGCGCTCGGCAAGGACAAGATCATCGGCGTCTACTCCGCCAATGACGGCATGGCGGGCGGCATCATCACCGCCCTCAAGGCGGCCGGCATCAACCCCCTGCCCCCCGTCACCGGCCAGGACGCGGAGCTCGCGGGTGTCCAGCGCATCGTCGCCGGTGAGCAGTTCATGAGCGTCTACAAGCCCTACGCCCCCGAGGCCGAGGCCGCCGCCAAGATGGCCGTCGCCCTCGCCAAGGGCGAGAAGCTCGACGGCGTGACCACCTCCACGGTCGACAGCCCCACCACCAAGGGCATCCCCTCGGTCCTGGTCCCGGTCGTCTCGCTCACCAAGAACAACATCAAGGACACTGTCATCAAGGACGGTGTCTACACGGCCGACGAGATCTGCACCGAGAAGTACGCGGCCGCCTGCACCGCCCTCGGCCTGAAGTAGACCGCACCGGCCTCCACGAAGGCCACACGTAGGCCACGCCGGCCCCACGGGCCGGCCGCGGCCCCGCACGGACCTCCCGGCCGTGCGAGGCCCCAGCGTCCTGCAGGCCCGGGGGCCCGCCACCGCGGCCTCCGGTCCACCAGGACCCCCGCGCCTGCCCGGCGCCCCGCCCACTCATCCCCGCCACCAGCGGGACGCCGGGCAGAAACGATTCCCCACCCACCCCGCTCCTGCACTTACTGCACGACATCCCCGCCGGTCAGGCGGCGAAGGAGATGGTTCATGTGTCCGCTGCGCCCGTGCTGGCGTTGCGAGGGGTCTCGAAGCGGTTCGGCGCCGTCCAGGCGCTCACCGACGTAGACCTCGAGATCCACTCCGGCGAGGTGGTCGCCCTCGTCGGCGACAACGGCGCCGGCAAGTCCACGCTCGTCAAGACGATCGCCGGCGTGCACCCCATTGATGACGGCGTCATCGAGTGGGAGGGCAAGCCGGTCACGATCACCAAGCCCCACGACGCCCAGAACCTGGGCATCGCGACGGTCTACCAGGACCTCGCGCTGTGCGACAACATCGACGTCGTCGGCAACCTCTTCCTGGGCCGCGAGCTCAAGCGCCGCGGTGTCCTGGACGAGGTGGAGATGGAGCGCCGCGCCCGCGAGCTCCTGACCACCCTGTCCATCCGGATCCCCAGCGTCCGTATCCCCATCGCCTCGCTCTCCGGCGGGCAGCGCCAGACGGTGGCGATCGCCCGTTCGATGCTCGGCGAGCCCCAGCTCGTCATCCTCGACGAGCCGACCGCCGCCCTCGGCGTCGAGCAGACCGCGCAGGTCCTGGACCTGGTCGAGCGGCTGCGCGAGCGCGGTCACGCGGTCATCCTCATCAGCCACAACATGGCCGACGTGAAGGCCGTCGCCGACCGGGTGGCCGTCCTGCGGCTGGGCCGCAACAACGGTGTCTTCAAGGTCGCCGACACTTCGCAGGAAGAGATCATCTCCGCCATCACGGGCGCTACGGACAACGCCGTGACCCGCCGGGCGGCCCGCACCGGGGAGGCTCGCAAGTGAGCACCGAACACCACACCCATGCGGAAGAGGTGGCCCAGTTGGCCAACCCCGCCGCCCCGGCCGACGCCATCCCCGCGGTGGACCCTCGCCTGCTCGTCCGCGAGCAGGGCCTGACCGGCTACCTCAGCGAGTTCCGGCGCAAGATGAAGGCCGGTGACCTGGGGTCCCTCCCGGTCGTGATCGGCCTGATCGTGATCTGGGGAATCTTCCAGGGGCTGAACGAGAACTTCCTCTCCCCGGAGAACCTCACCAACATCGCGATCACCATGGTCGCCACGGGCATGATGGCCGTCGGCATCATCTTCGTGCTGCTGCTCGGCGAGATCGACCTCTCGGTCGGCTCGGTCAGCGGTGTCTCGGGCGCCCTCTTCGCCGTCCTGGCGGTCACCAACGGGGTCAACGAGTGGGTGGCGATCCTGGCTGCGGTCGGCGGCGGTGCCCTGATCGGCGCAATCCACGGCTTCTTCTTCGCCAAGGTCGGCGCGCCGGCCTTCGCCGTCACCCTGTCGGGCCTGCTGTTCTGGTCCGGTGCGATGCTCCAGATCCTCGGCAGCACCGGCACGATCAACATCGACTCCGACGGTGTCGTGGGCCAGCTGACCACGTACTACTTCACGGACGTGGCCGCCGCCTACGGCCTCGCCGCGGTCGCCACGGCCGGGTACTTCCTGGCCGCCTTCACCGACAACAAGCGTCGGGCGGCCGCGGGCGTCCCGTCGCGCCCGCTGAGCGAGCTGCTGCTGCGCACCGGCCTGCTCGCGGTGTTCACCTTCGGCCCCGCCGTGGTGTTCAACCAGTACAAGGGCCTCCCGCTCGCGGTGGTGCTCTTCGTGCTGGTCCTGGTCGGAACGGACTTCGTCCTGCGCCGCACCACCTTCGGCAGGAACGTCTTCGCCCTCGGCGGCAGCGTCGAGGCCTCCCGCCGTGCGGGCATCAACGTCACCGGCATCCGCATCGCGGTGTTCTCCATCGCGGGCACCTTCGCGGCCGTCGGCGGGCTCTTCTGGGCCTCCAAGATCGCGGCGGCGAACCAGAGCGCCGGCGCCGGCGACCTGCTGATGAACGTCATCGCCGCGGCGGTCATCGGCGGCACCAGCCTCTTCGGCGGCCGGGGCCGGACCTGGAACGCCCTCCTCGGTGTCATGGTCATCACCTCGATCCAGTACGGTCTGGCTCTCGAGGGAATCGCCACTCCCGTCCAGTACATGATCACCGGTGCGGTGCTGCTGGCCACCGTGGTGATCGACTCGGTCACCCGCAAGACCCAGAAGACGGCCGGACGCGTCTGACAGCACGCCCGGCGCGGTAAGACCGGTCACAGTGCCCGGTGCCACTCCTCGTGGCACCGGGCACCTGTGCGTACATCAGTTCGTCGACGACGGCGGGCACATGTGCGGATATGCACCCGAATGTGATGTGTGACATCGGGTGGATACGCACAGGAATGACAAAGCTGTGACCCGCTTGCGGCAGCCCGATGACCGGGGTCGCCGACGGAACATTAGACTCGACAGACCAGCAAGCAACTGCAAGGAGGCACGGGTGCTGCTGACCCGCATCAAGGGACCGCGCGATCTGGACCGGCTCAGCCAGGAGGAGCTGGTTCAGCTCTCCGCCGAGATCAGGTCCTTCCTCGTCGACGCCGTCTCCAAGACCGGCGGGCACCTCGGCCCCAACCTCGGTGTGGTCGAGCTGACGATCGCCCTGCACCGGGTCTTCGAGTCGCCGAAGGACCGGATCCTCTTCGACACCGGCCACCAGGCCTACGTCCACAAGCTGCTCACCGGCCGCCAGGACTTCGGTGGCCTGCGCACCAAGGGCGGCCTGTCCGGCTACCCCTCGCGCGCCGAGTCCGAGCACGACGTGATCGAGAACTCCCACGCCTCCACGGTCCTGGGCTGGGCCGACGGCCTCGCCAAGGCCAACGAGGTGCTCGGCCGGACCGACCACCACGTCGCCGCCGTCATCGGTGACGGCGCCCTGACCGGCGGCATGGCCTGGGAGGCGCTGAACAACATCGCCGCCGCCAAGGACCGCCCGCTGGTCATCGTCGTCAACGACAACGAGCGCTCCTACGGCCCCACCATCGGCGGCCTCGCCAACCACCTGGCCACCCTGCGCACCACGGACGGCTACGAGCGCTTCCTGGCCCGCGGCAAGGAGATCCTGGAGCGCACGCCCGTCGTCGGCAAGCCGCTCTTCGAGACCCTGCACGGTGCGAAGAAGGGCCTGAAGGACTTCATCGCGCCGCAGGGCATGTTCGAGGACCTGGGCCTGAAGTACATCGGCCCCATCGACGGCCACGACATCGAGGCCCTGGAGTCCGCCCTCCAGCGCGCCAAGCGCTTCAGCGGCCCGGTCATCGTCCACTGCCTCACCCAGAAGGGGCGCGGCTACACCCCGGCGCTGGAGCACGAGGCGGACCGTTTCCACGCGGTCGGCGTCATCCACCCCGACACCGGCCTGCCGGTGAAGACCGCCGCCGCCAGCTGGACCTCCGTCTTCGCCGACGAGATGGTCAAGATCGGCCACGAGCGCCCCGACGTCGTCGGCATCACCGCCGCCATGCTCCACCCCGTCGGCCTCAACAAGTTCGCCGAGGCCTTCCCGGAGCGCATCTACGACGTCGGCATCGCCGAGCAGCACGGCGCGACCTCCGCAGCGGGCCTCGCCACGGGCGGCGTCCACCCGGTCTTCGCGGTGTACGCCACCTTCCTCAACCGCGCCTTCGACCAGGTCCTGATGGACGTGGCCCTGCACAAGTGCGGCGTCACCTTCGTCCTGGACCGGGCCGGCGTCACCGGCGACGACGGCGCCTCCCACAACGGCATGTGGGACATGTCGATCCTTCAGGTCGTCCCCGGCCTGCGGCTCGCCGCGCCCCGCGACGCCGAGCAACTGCGCAGCCAGCTGCGCGAGGCCGTCGAGGTGAAGGACGCCCCGACCGTGGTGCGCTTCTCCAAGGGCGTCGTGGGCCCGGCCGTCCCGGCCGTCGGCCGGATCGGCGGCATGGACGTGCTGCGCGCCCCGGCCCCCGAGGTCACCCGGCCGGACGTACTGCTCGTTTCGGTCGGCGCGCTCGCCCCGATGTGCCTGGAGGTCGCCGACCTCCTCGACAAGCAGGGCATCAGCACCACCGTCGTCGACCCGCGCTGGGTCAAGCCGGTGGACGAGGCGCTCGCCCCGCTGGCCGAGCGGCACCGCGTCGTCGTCACCGTCGAGGACAACGGCCGCGCCGGCGGTGTGGGCTCCGCGGTCGCGCAGGCGCTGCGCGACGCGGGCGTCGACGTGCCGCTGCGCGACTTCGGCATCCCGCAGCGCTTCCTCGACCACGCCCTGCGCAAGGAGATCCTGGCCGAGATCGGGCTGACCGCCCCGAACATCGCGCGGCAGGTCACCGGGCTCGTCGCCAAGCTGGACGGGCGCCTCGACACCGAGCCGGCCGCCGCCGTCGACTAGCGGAACCCGTCCGGCGGCCCGGGGCGGGCCCGTCCGGATATCGCTCTGCGCACGGTGCCTAGATCGATGCGCGGTTGCACGTCACGGGCCGGGAGATCACTCTTGAAGAGTGGGCCTCCCGGCCCGTTCGTGTGCGTCGACACCTTTCGGAGGTGCGTCGGTGAGTACGGATATCAACAGCCCCTTCCGCACCAAGACGGTGGAGCAGTCCATTCGCGACACGGAGGAGCCGGAACACGCCCTCAAGAAGTCGCTCTCGGCCTGGGACCTGACCATCTTCGGTGTCGGTGTCATCATCGGCACCGGCATCTTCGTCCTGACGGGCATCGCGGCCCGCAACAACGCCGGTCCCGCCACCTCCCTCGCCTTCGTGGCGGCGGGTGTCGTCTGCGCCCTCGCGGCCCTGTGCTACGCCGAGTTCGCGTCCACCGTTCCGGTGGCGGGCTCGGCGTACACGTTCTCCTACGCCTCGATCGGCGAGCTACCCGCCTGGATCATCGGCTGGGACCTCGTGCTCGAATTCGCGCTCGGCACCGCGGTGGTGGCGGTCGGCTGGTCCGGGTACGTCCGGCACCTGATGAACACCAACCTCGGCTGGGACATGCCCGTCGCGCTCTCCGGACCCGATGCGGGAGGCAGCTTCGACCTGTTGGCGTTCCTGCTGGTCCTGGCGCTGACCGCGATCCTGGTCATCGGAACGAAGCTGTCGGCCCGGATCACCGCGATCGTCGTCGCCATCAAGGTCACCGTGGTGCTGCTGGTCATCGTCGCGGGCCTGTTCTTCATCAAGGCCGACAACTACGCGCCGTTCATCCCCCCGGCCGAGCCGCAGCCCGAAGGGGTCAGCGGTTGGAAGGCACCGCTGGTCCAGCTGATGTTCGGCTACGAGCCGACCAACTTCGGCGTCATGGGCATCTTCACGGCCGCCTCGCTCGTCTTCTTCGCGTTCATCGGCTTCGACGTCGTGGCCACCGCGGCCGAGGAGACCAAGAACCCGCAGCGGGACATGCCGCGCGGCATCCTGGGCTCGCTGTTCATCTGCACCATCCTCTACGTCGCCGTCACCCTGGTGGTCACGGGCATGCAGAAGTACACGCAGATGTCGCCGAGCGCCCCGCTCGCCGAGGCCTTCAAGTCCGTGAACCAGCCGTTCTTCGCCGGTGCCATCAGCCTCGGGGCATCCGTCGGCCTGATCACCGTCTGCATGATCCTGCTGCTCGGTCAGACCCGTGTGTTCTTCGCGATGAGCCGTGACGGCCTGCTGCCGCGCGTCTTCTCCGTCACCCACCCGAAGTACCGCACCCCTTACCGTGCGACGATCCTGCTCGGTGTGGTCATCGCCGTCGTCGCGGGTTTCACCAGCCTGGAGAACCTCGCCGAACTGGTGAACATCGGCACCCTGTTCGCCTTCGTGGTGGTGGCGCTCGGCGTCATCATCCTCCGCAAGACCCGCCCCGACCTGCACCGGGCCTTCCGCACCCCGTGGGTGCCGTTCGTCCCGATCCTGTCGATCGCGGCCTCGCTCTGGCTGATGCTCAACCTGCCGGCCGAGACCTGGGCCCGGTTCGCCATCTGGATGGTCATCGGCATCATCGTGTACTTCGCGTACAGCCGCGCCAACAGCCGCCTGGGCCGGCTCGGCCCGGAAGCCAAGTACTGACGACCGACGCACCGCAGCACGCGTCGGGCCCGTGCGGGAGGGAGCTCCCTCC